>JASGDX010000191.1:0-5886 GCA_047606985.1 Leucobacter sp.
CGAGTCCGCCGAGGAGCGGCCGAGCGACTCCGCGGGGGACCCCGCCGACGAGCAGGGCCCCAAGGCCTGACCGCGCAATCGCTGCCTCGGCTCCGGGACGCTCCCGGAGCCGAGGCAGCGATCCGTCCCCTCAGCTCCCGATAGAAAGCAGTCCGTCTTGGCGTCCACACCCCCTGTGCGCAGGGCCCGTCGCTCCCTCGTGTTCCTCCTGGTGATCCTTGTCGGCCTCGTGGGCCTCATCACGCTCGGCGTGTTCCGCAGTGACGCGACATGGACGCCGAAGCTCGCGCTCGACCTGCAGGGCGGCACGCAGATCCTGCTCGCGGCTGAGCAGACCGACGGCAAGGCCGTCAGCGGCGAACAGCTGCAGCAGGCGGTGTCGATCATCCGTCAGCGCGTCGACGCCGCCGGTGTCTCCGAGGCGGAGATCACCACGCAGGGCAACCAGAACATCTCCGTCTCGATTCCGGGCAAGGCCGACGAGGCCACGCTGCAGCGCATCGAGGCGTCGGCGAAGCTCGACTTCCGTCCCGTGCTCGCGACCGACATCGGCATCGAGCTCGACGAGTCCGAGACGGCGACGGAGGAGGATCCCGACGCCGCGACGGCGACCGGAGACGAGGCGGCGACCGACGACACCGCCTCCGGCGAGTCGGACGCGGCGGAGACGGATGCGACGGAGGGCGACGCCGCGACGTCCGACGAGGCGGCGGCCGACGACGCCGCGAGCACGGAGGACCTCGGGCCGATCGATCCCGATCCGCTGCCCGAGAGCGCGGGCGACCTGGCCTGGATCACCCCGGCGCTGCAGCAGCAGTTCGACGACTTCACCTGCGACTCCGAGGCCGCGCTCGACGCCCGCGACCAGCCTGCCGACCGACCGCTCATCACCTGCGACGACAGCGGCCTGTACAAGTACATCCTCGGTCCGGTCGAGCTGAGCGGCGACGTCATCACCGACGCGAGCGCGCAGATGGCCACGACGTCCACCGGCGCCACCACCGGCGAGTGGGTCGTGCAGATCATCATGAACAAGAAGGGCGCCGAGACCTTCGGCGAGATCAGCACGCGTCTCTACGGCGCGACCGAGCCGCAGAACCAGTTCGCGTTCGTGCTCGACGGCAGCGTGCTCTCCGCTCCGACCATGCAGGGGCAGATCCTCGACGGCCGTCCCTCGATCAGCGGGAGCTTCACCCAGGAGACGGCGAAGGCGCTCGCCGACCAGCTGAAGTTCGGCGCGCTCCCCATCGACTTCACCGTGCAGAGCCAGGAGGACATCTCGGCGACGCTGGGCACCAGCCAGCTCTCGGCCGGCCTCCTGGCGGGCCTCATCGGTCTGCTGCTCGTGGTCGTGTACTCGATGTTCCAGTACCGCGCCCTCGGCTCGCTGACCATCGCGTCGCTGGTCGTCGCGGGCGCGCTGACCTACCTGCTGCTCACCTTCTTCTCCTGGCGCCAGGGCTACCGGCTCTCGCTCGCCGGTGTAGCGGGCATCATCGTGGCAGTCGGCTTCACCGCCGACTCGTTCATCGTCTACTTCGAGCGCGTCCGAGACGCGCTGCGCGACGGCTTCTCGATCGAGAGCGCGGTCGAGCACGGATGGAAGCGGGCCTTCCGCACGGTGCTGGCGTCGGACGGCGTCAACTTCCTCGCCGCCCTCATCCTGTTCATCCTCGCGGTCGGCAACGTGAAGGGCTTCGCGTTCACGCTCGGCCTCACGACGCTGGTCGACGTGATCGTGGTGGCGCTCTTCACCCATCCGATGATGGTGCTGCTGGCCCGCACCCGCTTCTACCGCGACGGCCACCCCGCCTCTGGCCTCGATCCGAAGCGCCTGGGAGCGGTCTACCGGGGCCGCGCGCAGTTCCGCACCCCCGAACAGACCGGCAAGGCCGCCGGCAGGAAGAACGCCCGGAGCCAGCGCGAGGCGGAGCGCAGGCAGACCATCGCGGAGCGCAAGGCGGCCGAGGCGGCGGGCGCGACCACCGGAAAGGAGAGCTGACATGGCTCGCTCATTCGCCGAGTTCGGCAACGCTCTCTACACCGGTGAGAAGTCGATCGACTTCATCGGGAGGCGCAAGACCTGGTACCTGATCTCGCTCGTGCTCATCGTGCTCTCGATCGTCGGCCCGATGCTGCGCGGCGGCTTCACCTTCGGCATCGAGTTCACCGGCGGCAGCCAGTTCCAGGTGCATCTCGCCCAGGGCGGCGACCGCGACCAGGGCCTCGCCGAGGATGCGGTCTCCTCCGTGCTGCCGTCGAGCGCCCCCCGCGTGATGCAGGTCGGCCCGACCGACATCCGCGTGCAGACCGAGGCGCTCACCGAATCGGAGAACCGTCAGGTCACCGACGCGCTGGCGTCGGCCTACGGGGTGAAGGCCGACGAGGTCACCTACTCCTATATCGGCCCAGCCTGGGGGCAGGACATCACGCGGCAGGCGATCATCGCGCTCGTCGTGTTCATCCTGTTCGCCGCGCTGGTGATGGCGATCTACTTCCGCACCTGGAAGATGTCGCTCGCCGCGCTCATCGCGCTGTTCCACGATCTCGTCATCACCGCCGGGATCTACGGCATCTCGGGCTTCGAGATCACGCCGGCTGCGATGATCGGCTTCCTCACGATCCTGGGCTACTCGCTGTACGACACCGTCGTGGTGTTCGACAAGATCCGCGAGAACACCGGAACCGGCGAGCTCAACGACCGCCGCACCTTCGCGGAGTCCGTGAACCTCGGCGTGAACCAGACGCTCGTGCGGTCGATCAACACCTCGGTGGTGGCGCTGCTGCCCGTCGGCTCGATCCTCTTCATCGGAGCGTTCGTGCTCGGCGCAGGCACGCTGCGCGACATCTCGCTCGCGCTCTTCATCGGCATCCTGGTCGGCGCGTACTCGACGATCTTCATCGCGGCTCCGGCCTATGCGCACCTGCGGGTCGGCGAGCCGGCCGTGAAGCGCCACGACGAGAAGGTGCTCCGATCGAGGGCGAAGCGGGGGGCCGCCGAGGAGGCGGAGGAGGCCGTCGGGGCCTGATCCCGCGCGACCCGACCGGCTCCATCTCCCGCTTTGCTTTGCACCGCTCGGCGCGTGTAATGTTCAAACATTCGAGGGAGGATGCTCGTGGTAGCGAATGACGTCACGCACGGCGGCACGACTGCGCTGCGACGTCTGGTGCCGCGCATCTTCTCCCGGGGAAGCTCGCCGGGAGCGGTGGATCAGCTGCTCCGCACCGTGCGCAGCAGCTATCCCAGAGCCGATCTCTCGGTCGTGGAGCGCGCCTACACGGTCGCCGAGCGGGCCCATCGCGGACAGAAGCGGCGCAGCGGCGAGCCCTACATCACCCATCCCATCGCCGTCGCGCAGATCCTCGCCGATCTCGGCGTGGCGCCGGTGGTGATCGCGGCCGCGCTGCTGCACGACACGGTCGAGGACACCGAATACAGCCTCGGACAGCTCACCGTCGACTTCGGCGAGGAGATCGCCATGCTCGTCGACGGCGTGACGAAGCTCGACAAGGTGAAGTACGGCGACTCCGCCCAGGCGGAGACCGTGCGCAAGATGGTGGTCGCGATGTCGAAGGACATCCGCGTGCTCGTGATCAAGCTCGCCGACCGACTGCACAACGCGCGCACCTGGGGCTTCGTGTCGAGCGAGTCGGCCAAGCGCAAGGCGCAGGAGACGCTGGAGATCTACGCGCCGCTCGCGCATCGCCTCGGCATCCAGTCGATGAAGTCCGAGCTCGAGGACCTCTCCTTCGCGGTGCTGAAGCCGAAGCTCTACGCCGAGATCGAGAACCTGGTCTCCCAGCGCAACCCGCAGCGCGACGAGCTGGTCGGCGTGGTGATCGGCTCGATCGAGGCGGATCTGCGCGAGGCCAAGATCCGCGGAGAGGTCACGGGGCGGCCCAAGGAGCTCTACTCGATCTATCAGAAGATGATCGTGCGCGGGCGCGACTTCGACGACATCTACGATCTGGTCGGGATCCGGGTGCTCGTGAACTCGATCCGCGACTGCTACGCGGTGCTGGGCGCGGTGCACGCGCGGTGGACCCCGATCCCGGGCCGCTTCAAGGACTACATCGCGACGCCGAAGTTCAACCTCTACCAGTCGCTGCACACCACGGTCATCGGCCCCGACGGCAGGGCCGTGGAGATCCAGATCCGCACGGTCGAGATGCACCAGCGGGCCGAGTACGGCGTGGCCGCGCATTGGAAGTACAAGCAGCGGCAGCAGGGGGGGCCGCAGCCCGGCCCCAGCTCCAACGACATGGCCTGGCTGGCGCACATCTCCGACTGGCAGGCCGAGACCGAGGATCCGAGCGAGTTCCTCGACGCGCTGCGCTACGAGATCGGCGCGAAGGAGGTCTACGTCTTCACGCCCAAGGGACGCGTGATCGGCCTGCCCTCGGGCGGAACCACGGTCGACTTCGCCTACGCCGTGCACACCGAGGTGGGGCATCGCACCATGGGCGCCCGGGTGAACGGACGGCTGGTGCCGCTCGAGACGGAGCTGCAGAACGGCGACGTGGTCGAGGTCTTCACGTCGAAGGACCCGAACGCCGGACCCAACCAGAACTGGCTGACCTTCGTCAAGAGCAAGCGGGCGCAGAACAAGATCCGGGGCTGGTTCACGAAGGAACGCCGCGAGGAAGCCGCCGAGACCGGCAAGGTCGAGATCACCAAGGCGCTGCGCAAGCAGGGACTGCCTCTGCACCAGGTGATGAACTCCGAGGGGCTGCAGCAGATCGCCCTGCAGCTGCGCTACGCCGACGTCACGGCGCTGTACGCCGCGGTCGGGGAGGGGCACGTCTCCGCCCAGTCGGTCGTCGAGAAGGTCACGGCGCTCGTCTTCGACGAGCAGGCCTCGACCGAGCCGGCGCTCTCCACCCTGCCGATCATCGAGGCACCGCGCGCGAGCAAGGCGGGAGCCGAGAGCGGTGTGGTGGTGAAGGGCGCCTCGGAGGTGCTGGCGAAGCT
This sequence comes from Leucobacter sp., assembly GCA_047606985.1. Taxonomy (GTDB): domain Bacteria; phylum Actinomycetota; class Actinomycetes; order Actinomycetales; family Microbacteriaceae; genus Leucobacter. The sequence goes on from JASGDX010000191.1 coordinate 4,973, forward strand.
CGCGAAGTGCTGCACGCCGGTTCCGGGGGACGAGATCCTCGGCTTCGTCACCAAGGGCCAGGGCGTCTCGGTGCACCGCGTCGACTGCCACAACTTCGTCAGCCTCCGCGAGCAGCGGGATCGCATCGTCGAAGTGGAGTGGGCGCCGACGGCGAAGACCCTGTTCCTCGTGCAGATCCAGGTCGAGGCGCTCGATCGCTCGGGCCTGCTCTCGGACGTGACCCGCACGCTCTCGGAACACCACGTGAACATCCTCTCGGCGTCGGTCAACACCTCCAGCTCCCGGCTCGCGATCAGCCGCTTCGTCTTCGAGATGGCCAATGCCACCCACCTCGAGCACGTGCTGAACGCGGTGCGGCGCATCGACGGCGTCTACGACGTCTACCGGATCAGCAGCTGAGCCGTCGCCCGCGAGCCGGGCTCACAGCAGCGCCAGCCGCGTGCGCGCCAGCGTGCGGAACGGGCCCCGCTGCTCCCCGATGCGCTGCTCGACGCGATCCCGCCCGCCCTCGACGAGCCGCAGCAGCAGCCTGCAGGCCACGCGTCGATCTGGGGAGAACGCCTCCGGGATCCGCAGCAGGTCGTGCAGCGTCTGCTCGGGAGCGGTGAGGGCGAAGCCGTCGAAGCGGTGCAGCGCCCGCTCGTCGTAGGCGAACTGATGGAGCAGGTGATCGGGGTGCTCGCGGCGGCCAGGCCGCCTGCGCTCCGTCGTCGAGAACTCGAGCGGGAGGCCCGGCTCCCTGGCGGCACCCCAGATCCATGCGGCGCACATCCGGATCGCGATGCGGTCGGCACTGAGCCAGGGTGCGAGCGCGGCAGCGCGCACCCGGGGCACATCCGGCCAGCCGACGGGGCGGACGCCCGGGCCGCAGCGCACGAGCGCTCCTCGGAGCAACTCGGCGGATCGCACCGCG
>JASGDX010000192.1:0-6962 GCA_047606985.1 Leucobacter sp.
CGCGCGCGACCGTCCGCGGCAGCGTCGGCTGCAGCGCCATCGACCGCGGGGGTTCCGCCGACGCGGTCGATGCGCGCGGTCGGCGCCGTCGCGTCGGCGTCGGCGGCGCTGCGATCCTCGGCCCCGACCGCCTCGGCGACCGGCTGGTCCACCAGCCGACCGGCGACGGTGCTCATCTTCTGCGCGTTGGTGATGACCTCGCCGAGGCTCTCGAAGTAGCGCGCTACGGCGCCGCGCTCGACCTTGAGCTGGGTCATGCGGTCCTCGGCCGCCGCGAGCACCTTCGTCGCGCGGTCCTCGGCGGCGGCGAAGGTGGTCTGCGCCCGGCGCTCGGCCTCGAGCACGATCTCGGCGGCGCTGCGCTCGGCCGCGGCGCGCGTGTTGCGCGCGTCCTGCTCGGCCTCGGAGGTGATGCGCTCGTACTCCGCGCGCGCGTCCTCGAGCTGCGTGCGCAGCTCGGCGAGCTCGGCTCTGGTGGCCTCGATCTCTCGGCGTCCCGCCTCCTCGGCCTCGCGCTGTCGCTCGGCGAGGTCGCGCTCGAGCTCTTCCCGCTGCCGGGATGAGGTCGTGTTGAACTCGTTGGTGTCGGCCTCGATGCGGCTGTAGAGCTCGCGGGCGGCGTCCTCCGCGTCCGCGCGCAGCTGCGCCAGGCGCTCCTCCTCGGCCGCGCGGTACTCGGCGAGCTCCGCGACGGTGTCGGCGCGCAGCAGATCGGTCTCCTCGATGACCGCTGCGCGCTTCGCCTCGACCTCCCTGGTGATCGCGGCGGTCCGGGCCTCCCGCTCGATGCGCAGATCCTCCTCGTGCTGGGCGACCGCCGCGGCGATGGCGCGCTCGTGCTCCTCGCGCTCCCGGGCGATGTCGGCTGCGAGCTTCGCCCGCTCGCGCTCCATCCGCAGTTCCAGCTCCTCGCGCTCGAGGCCGAGCGCCTCGGCGATCTCCTCCCGCTCGATGCGCAGCCGCTCCTCGGCGGCCGCGCGCTCGTCGGCGATGCGCTGCTCGTGCTCCTGCAGCTGCGCGGAGAGCCGGTCGGCGTGGAGCGCCGACTCGTCGGCGATGCGCGACTCGTGCTCGGAGAGGCCGAGGGCGATGCGCCGCTCGTGCTCGCCCCGCTCTGCGGCGAGTGCCTGCTCGTGGGCGCTGCGCTCCTCCTCGATGCGCGACCGCTGCTCCTCCCACTCGGCGATGAGACGGTCCTGGTGAGCTGCGAGCTCGCTCCCGATGCGCTCCTCGTGCGCGCTGCGCTCGTCGGCGATGCGGGTCTCGTGCTGCTCCCGCTCGCCGGCGAGGGCGACCTCGTGGGCGGCCCTCTCCTCGGAGATGCGGGCGCGGTGGGCCTCGAACTCGGCGGCGAGGGTCTCGTCGTGGGCCTCGCGCTCGGTCGCGAGGGCGGTGTCGTGGGTCTCCCGCTCGGCTGCGAGATCGGCGCGCTGCTGCTCGCGCTCCGCGGCGAGGGCCGCCTCGTGGCTCTCCCGCTCGGCGGCGATGGCGGCGTCGTGGGCCTCGCGCTCCGACGCGAGAGCGGCGTCGTGCTCCTCCCGCTCACTCGCCAGCGAGGCCTCGTGCTGCTCCCGCTCGGACGAGATGCGCTGCTCGTGGGCCTCGCGCTCCCGCGCCAGGCGCGCGACGTGGGCCTCGAGCTCCGCCGCGAGCCGGTTCTCCTGGGCGTCGAGCTCGTCGCGCAGCCTGGCCTCGTGCTCCACGGTCTCGGATCCGATGCGCTCGTCGTGAGCGCGGCGCTCCTCGGCCAGGGCGTAGTCGTGCTCCTCCCGCTCGCTCGCGATGCGCTCGTCGTGCGCCGCCCGCTCCGCGAGCAGCTGCCGCTCCTGCCGTTCGCGCTGGGCCGCGATCTGCTCCTCGGCGCTCTGCCGCAGCTGCGCGACCTCCTGCTCGGCGAGGGAGCGCGCCCGCTCGCGCTCGCGCTCTCCCTGGGCGGCGAGAGTGCTCAGCTCCGCCTGCTGCGCCGCGAGCCCGCGGGCGATCCCGGCGTCGTGCTCCTCCCGCTCCTGCGCGATGCGATCGGCGTGGGTGCGCGCCTCGAGCTCGATGCGCCGCCGGTGCTGCTCGACCTCTGCGGCGAGAGCGGCGTCGTGCTCCTCCCGCTCCTGCGCGATGCGGCCGCGCAGCGTCGCGATCTCGGTCTCGAACTCCCTGCGCTGCGCCTCGATGCCGGCCTCGAGCTCGCGTCGGAGCTCGGTGTAGCGCTCCTCGAGCTCAGCCTCCTCGCGCTGGCGCTTCGCCTCGAACTCCGCTCGCGCCCGCTCGCCCTCGCGCACGAGGCGCGCCCGCTCGAGTTCGGCCTCCCGCTCGCTCTCGGCGCGCTGCCTGGCGAAGGCCTCGGCGTGGAGCTCGGTCGCCGCGCGCAGTTCCCCGGCCTCGGCGCGGGCTTCCGCCAGCAGGCGCTCGGCCTCGGCTCGGGCCTCCGCGAGGGCTGCCTCGGCTTCGCGGTGGGCGGTCTCGCGCCTGGCGGTGCTCTCCCGCTCCGCGGCGCTGCGCTCGAGAGCGGCGGTGCGGCTCGCCTCGTCGATGAGGCGCTCGCGCTCGGCGTTGGCGGCCGCGGTCTGCTGGGCCAGATCGTTGCGGGCCCCCGAGATGATGATCTCGGACTGCTCGGCGGCCGAGGCGAGCAGCTCGTCGGCGCGCTGCTGGGCCTGGGTGAGCACCCGCTTCGCCTCCTCCTCCGAGGAGCGGCGCAGCTTCTCGGCGTCGAGGTCGGCCTGGGCCATGAGGCGCTGGGCGTGATCCTCCGCGATCTGCAGGCTCTTCTCGACGCGCAGCCCGAGTCCCGAGTAGCCGCTCGCTCCCAGTTCGGCGACCTGCTCCTGCAGCTCGGCGATGAGCTGACGCTGCTCCTGCCCGGTCTCGGAGGCCTGGCGGTGCGCCTGCTGCAGCGAGTCGAGATGCGACTGGAGCTGGGCGATGTGTCCGGTGAGGGCTGCGATGCGCTCGTCCACCTCTTCACGGTTGTAGCCGCGGAAGGCAGGAGAGAACGGCTGTGTGGACTCGGACACGGTGCCTCCGGAATCTGGACGAGGTCGCGACGGCCGCAGAGAGGCGCCGGGCGGCCACAGGAAAGGTGTCCACCACGATACCGCAATTCCCTCGGCGCGCATCGGGATCCGGCCGTCCGGAGCAGGGCCGGAGCAGGGCCCGGAGCCGGCCGCGGTGAGGACCGCGCACGGGGTGGAGACGGCCTCGGCCGGCCGATCCCGATCACGGCGGCGCCCGATACGACGCGTCTCCCATGCCGCATCGGGAAAGCTCCGGTACCGTTGAAGCTGGTCTCGTCCCCGAACTGAAGGAGCCCTCTGTGCGATACGTGCTTGCGATTGCGGCGCTGGTGCTCTCCGGCGCGCTGCTGCTGCTGGGCATCGGCCAGCGCACCTTCCTCGCCGGTCCTTCTGAGATCAGCTTCCCGGTCGACACGAAATCGGAGGTCGGTTACGCGGTGGTCCACAGCGCCGAGTTCGGCAAGGTGCCCGGCCAGGCGAACGTGGTGGTGCGCGGCGACGAGGCGTTCGTCGCAACCGGTGCCACGCGCGACGTGCAGGGCTGGGCGGCGCCGTTCCAGCACGCGGATCTGTCGGTCGACACGAAGAACCAGCGCCTGCTGAGCGCCCTCGTCGCCCCCGTCGTCGAGGACCAGGAGGGGAGTGACTCCGAGGAGCCCGAGCCCATCGACCCGAGGGGCAGCGATCTGTGGCTGGAGGAGCGCTCCATCGACGCCGGCAGCGGGACCGATACCGGCACTCTGCGGGTGCCCGTCTCGCTCGGCCCCGATCAGTCGGTGCTCATCGCGACGAACGGGGCGGATCCCGTGCCGAAGGATGTATCGCTGGTCTGGGTGCAGGATCGCAGCACGCCGTGGGCCGGTCCGCTGCTGGTGGCCGGAGGCGTGTTCGCGCTGCTGGGCGGTGTGCTCTACCTCCTGGCGCTGGATCACGACCGCAGGGGGCTCGGTCCGCGCCGCGGACGCCGCGGCCCGCTGCTCGGCATCCGCAACATGTTCCGCCGTCGCGGCTCCCGCGGATCGAGCGCTGTCCGGGGCGGTGCAGCGCCGATGCTGGCCGTCGAGCCGCGCGCGGCGGTGAGGCGGCTCGGGATCCCGCAGCCCGCCGGAGCCGGGCGCCGTTCGCGGCGAGCGGCGCTGCCGGCGCTCGGCCTCGCCTGCGCGCTGGGCCTCACCGGCTGCTCCGCCGATTACTGGCCGCAGTTCGGCGCGGCGCCCGTGGTCGAGGAGACGCCCGAGTCCCCGTCGTCGTCAGCCGCTCCCGTTCCAGTGACCGACGCGCAGCTGCGCCGGATCGTGCAGCGGGTGGCGGCGGTCGCGAACGAGGCCGACGACGCGCTCGACGCCGATATCCTGGCCGAGCGCTTCGGCGACGACGCGCTCGCGCAGCGCACCGCGAACTACAAGATCCGCGCCGCGATGCCCGACTACGGCGTCGTCCCTCCGCGCCTGACCGACACCGAGCTCGACTACGAGCTCGTGCAGAGCACCGAGTCGTGGCCGCGCACGCTGTTCGTGACGGTCGAGTCGGCGGCCGGGACGACCGCCGCCGACGGCGACCCGGAGCCGGCCGACGGCGAGAGCGCCGACGGCGGCTCCGACTCGGCGAAGCCGGCGTCGCCCTCGCTGGCGCTGATCCTCACCCAGCGGACGCCCCAGGAGAACTACGAGGTCTCTCGGGTGATCGCCCTGCGCGGCGGGATCTCGATGCCGCAGGCCGCGCCTGCGGAGGAGGGCACGGCCCTGCTCTCCGACGATCTCGAGTCGCTCGTGGTGCCGCCGGGCGAGGTCGGTGCGGCATTCGCCGCGGTGCTGCAGAACGGCGCGGACGCGCCCGAGGGCGAGGCGTTCGAGCTCACCGGCGAGTCGCTGCTCGAGAACTACGGCAAGGCGCGCGCCGAGCAGGCGCAGAAGGAGTCGGACGAGAAGGACCAGACCATGGTCTTCTCAGTCGCCGCGCACCAGAGCGACTCGGGCACCATCGCGCTCTCGACCGGCACCGGAGGGGCGCTCGTGGCGACGACCGTGATCGAGGAGCAGATCGTCGACTCCGAAGGTGGCAGGTACAAGCCGCAAGCGCAGGATGCGGTGACGGCGCTCTCCGGGCTCGAGGGCGAGCAAGAACGGCTCGTGCAGGAGGTCGCGCACCAGCTCCTCTTCTTCGTGCCGAGCAAGACCGATGGATCGAAGATCCAGCTGCTCGGTGTCACGAGCGAGCTGGTGGGAGTGAGGAATTGAGCATGAGTCAGCAGATGCCCGAGCGGATCCCGGGCGGCGGGATCGATCTGAGCCATCTGGCCGCTCGCGCCCAGTCGGGGCGCACCGGGGAGCCGGACGGCGCGGCGCCGTCGGCTGTCGGCGCGCCAGCCGGGCAGACGGTCGACGTCCCCTCGCTCGTGATCGACGTCACCGACGCCTCCTTCGAGCAGATCGCTCAGCTCTCGGCCGTGGTGCCGGTGGTGTTCGACCTGTGGGCTGAGTGGTGCCAGCCGTGCAAGACATTGAGCCCCGTCATCGAGAAGGTGACGCGCGAGTTCGACGGCCGGGTGCTGCTGGCCAAGGTCGACGTCGATGCGAATCCCGGGCTGGCTCAGGCGTTCCAGGCGCAGTCGATTCCCACGGTCGTCGCGCTCGTCGGCGGGCGGCCGGTGCCCCTGTTCCAGGGCGCGGCCCCGGAGGCGCAGGTCCGCGAGGTGTTCGGCCAGCTGGTGCAGCTCGCCGAGCAGCAGGGCGTGGTCGGACGGGTGAGTGCGCCCGATGCCGGTGATGAGCCGCAGGAACCCGCCGAGCCGCAGATCCCGCCGGCGCATCTCGCCGCCGTCGAGGCCGCCGAGCGCGGCGACTACGACGCGGCGGTCTCGGAGTGGGAGGCGGTGCTCGCCAAGGCGCCGGCCGATGCCGAGGCCAGGGCCGCGCTCGTGCAGATGAAGCTGCTGCAGCGGCTGCAGGGCTTCACCGCCGACCAGATCCGCAGGGCGGCGGGAGACGATCCGGGCGATATCGAGGCCCAGCTGCGCGTGGCCGACCTCGACGTCTCGGGTGGCCACGTGGAAGACGCCTTCCTGCGGCTGCTCGACCTCTTCGCCGCGAGCGACGACGAGGGGCGCACGACCGTGCGCGAGCGCCTGCTCGAGCTGTTCGAGGTGGTCGGCGTCGCGGATCCGCGCGTCGCCGCGGCCCGCTCGCGCCTGGCGAACCTCCTGTACTGAGGCCGCGATGCAGCCGGGCCCCGACGGGAGGCCGAGCGCTCCCGCCTATCTCGACCACGCCTCGACCTCGCCGATGCCCGAGGAGGTGCTCGACGCCTACGCGCGGGCGCTGCGGATCGTCGGCAACCCCGCCTCGACGCACGGCCACGGCCAGCGGGCGGGCGAGGCGCTGGAGGAGGCGCGCGAGCGCATCGCCGGCCGTCTCGGCTGCGATGCGGCCGAACTCGTCCTCACGGGGGGCGGCACCGAGTCGGTCAACCTCGCGCTGAAGGGCGTGTACTGGGCCAGGCGCCGCGCAGGCAGCGGCCCGGTGCTGCTCGTCGCCGACGGCGAGCACCACGCCACCATCGAGGCGGCCGAGTGGCTCCGCGACGCCCAGGGCGCCAGGGTGCGGTGGCTGCCGATCGAGGCCGACGGCCGGCTGCTGCCGGAGACGCTCGCCGCGGCTATATCCGAGGAGGGGCCGGAGTCGGTGGCCCTGGTCTCGTTCCTCTGGGCCAACAACGAGGTGGGCACGGTGCAGCCCGTCGAGGAGCTGTGCAGGATCGCGGCGGCCGCCGGCATTCCCGCGCACGTCGACGCCGTCTCGGCGCTCGGGCAGCTGCCCGTCGACTTCCGCGCGAGCGGCGCCGCGGCGCTCTCGGTGTCGGCGCACAAGATCGGCGGCCCGGTCGGCGTCGGGGGGCTCGTGCTCGGCCGGCGCACCGCGGCCGAGCCGCTGCTGCACGGCGGCGCGCAGCAGC
>JASGDX010000193.1:0-3422 GCA_047606985.1 Leucobacter sp.
ACGGCTTCACATCAGCGAACGGCGACACCGCCGGCGCATCGAACGCCGGCTTGCCCTCCAAGCGGTACAGGAACGCCGCCATCGCCTCACGCGACACCCCCGTCTTCGGCAGATACTTCACCGTGCCATCCGACTGCTTCACCCCCGTCGTCAACCCGTTCTGGAACATCCAATCGATCTCCTCATAGAACGGATCACCCTTCTCCACATCCGTGAACGGCAACGGCTCCGGATCCGTCGGCTCCTCGGGCGACTTCACGGTGATGACGTCGGTCTTGCCGGCATTCGAGAAGTTCGACACCCACACGTCGCGGGTATCGGGATCGATGCCGAGGTTGACCGCATTGCCGGAGGTCGGCACCTCGACCAGCACCTCGTGCTGCTCGGTGTCGAAGACCACGACCTTCTGGTCGCCCAGGTTGGCCGAGTAGAGGAGCCCGCGCTCACCGTCGACCGCGACCGCATTGGTCGGGCCGGTTTCGACGGTGTCGATCACGGTGCCGTAGTCGGCGCTCGCCGGGTCGGCGTCGACGACCGAGATGGTGGCGGTCGGGGCGTTGTAGGCCGAGATGTAGACCCGCTTCAGCTCCGGGCTGTAGGTGGGACGGGCGTTCGCGCCGACCACGGCGTCCAGCTCGGTGACCGCTGCGTTGTTGACCGTCAGATCCTGCGGCTTGGTGGTGTCGACCTTGCTCATGTCGATGACGTAGAGCTTCTCGCCGGTCATCGAGCCGACGTAGACCAGGTTGTTGGCCTCGTCGACGTCCACGCCCACCGCTCCGACGGCGTCGGGGATGGTGACGCGCGCCAATACGGCGTCCGCACCGCGCTTGGTGAGGTCGAGCACGGCGATGTAGCCGTCCGACCCGCTGCCGCGCGAGTTGCCGAGGTTGGTGACGAACGCCTGGTGGGTGTTCTCGTTCACCGCGACGCGGCGCACGCCGTTGAAGATCGGCGTGCCGTCCTCGAAAGCGAAGACTCGATCGGCATCGGTGGGAGCGCCCTGCGAGGCCTTGTAGATGACGATGCCGCCGCCGTAGCCGGCCGCCGCATCGCGCTGACGCGCGGTGGTCGTGATGATGGTCCCGCCGTCGAGCTTGCCGTCGACCGCAATGCCGTAGGGCGAGAAGGTCGAGCGCATGCTCGAGTTGGAGTCGGCGGTGACGCCGGTCCAGTCGAGCGGCTCCGACTCCTTGCCCGTGCCGTCGTTGCGGGTGAGGTCGAGATAGGAGTGGTCGGCCTCCTTCGCCAGCGTCTTGGCGTCGAAGGGGACGACCTTGCCGGTGCCCTCGCTGACCGTGAAGCCGCCGTCGTGGCGCGACAGGTCGAGGAACGAGTGCTCGGAGACCTTGGCCTTCGACTCCGAGTCGAACTGCACGATCTTGCCGGTTCCGGGCGACTCGGCGACGATCTCGCCGGCCGGGTTCTTGGTCTCGGTGCGCCACTTGGCGTCCGAGAAGTAGACCTGGCGGTTGTCGTCGTCGAAGGCGAGCTGGTAGCCGTTCTGCACGTTGGTGTCGAGCGCAGTGCTCGAGGTCAGCTTCCACTCTGTGACGGGCTCGGTGGGCTGCGGCTCGGCGACGGTCACCTCGAGCGGCACACTCCGCACGGTGTCGCCGGGACGCATGCTGCCGGTGAGCAGGTTGATCGTCTGCGTGGAGCCGGCTGCCCACGCCTCGGTCAGGTTGCTGTTCTCCACGGTCGGGAACTCGAGCTCGGCGGTCCAGTTGCCATCGGCATCGGCCTCGATCAGCGCCCAGACGTCATCGGGCACGTCGCCGCCGAGCGGCGTGTTCGGGGTGACCGCACCTCGGGCGTACTTCACGGCGATGTGCGATCCGCCGCCCTCGGGGTGCTTCCAGTTCGTTCCCGAGACCTTGAGCTTGCCGTCGACGGTCCAGTTCGCGTCGTAGGTCGCCACGGCGCCGCTCGCGGCGTGCGTGGCCTCCTTGGTCTCGTCCTCGGCCTCGGGCGTCGTGGTGACGGCCTCGACCTTGAACACGTCGGTCTTGCCGGCGTTCGAGAAGTTCGACACCCACACCTCGTCGGTGACGGGGTCGATGCCGAGGTTGACCGCGTTGCCCGAGGTCGGCGCCTCGGTAAGCAACTCGTGCTCCACGGTATCGAACACCGCAACCTTCTTATCACCGAGATTGGCCGAGTACAGCAGGCCCCGGTCGCCATCGACCGCGACCGCATTGGACGGGCCGGTCTCGACGGTATCGATCACCGTGCCATACGCACCACTCGCCGGATCGGCGTCGACGACCGAGATGGTCGCGGCCGGCGAAGCGTACGCCGAGACATAGACGCGCTTCAGCTCCGGACTGTAGGTGGGTCGGGCGTTCGCGCCGACCACGGCGGGCAGCTCGGTGACCGCGGCATCGTTGATCGTCAGATCCTGCGGATCCGTGGTGTCGACCTTGCTCATGTCGATGACGTAGAGCTTCTCCCCGGTCATCGAACCGACGTAGACCAGGTTGTTGGCCTCATCGACATCCACGCCCACCGCGCCGACGGCGTCCGGGATGGTAACCCGGGCCTGGACCGCCGCCGCACCGCGCTTGGTGAGATCGAGCACGGCGATGTAGCCGTCCGACCCGCTGCCGCGCGAATTACCGAGATTCGTCACGAACGCCTGGTGGGTGTTCTCGTTCACCGCGACGCGACGCACGCCGTTGAAGATCGGCGTGCCATCCGAGAACTTGAACACGCGATCCGAGTCCTTCGGAGCACCCTGAGAAGCCTTGTAGATCACAACGCCTCCGCCGTAGCCGGCTGCCGCATCGCGCTGACGCGCAGTAGTCGTGACAATCGTGCCACCGTCGAGCTTGCCATCGACCGCAACACCATACGGCGAGAAGGTCGAGCGCATACTCGAGTGGGTGGTGTTCTTGTCGGTCGCGAGCGTGACGCCAGTCCAGTCGAGGGAGGCGCTCTCCTTGGTCCCGCGGGTTTCGCTGCGCCACTTGGCATCGGTGAAGTACACCTTGCCGTTGTCGTCGTCGAAGGCGAGCTGGTAGCCGTTGTTCACACCGGTGTCGCGGGTCTGCACGGTGGCGGTCCAACCGGAGTCCTCGGCCGCCAGCGCGGGCACCGGGGCGGCGACCAGGGCCAGGCAGCTGAGCGCGCCGATCGCGGCGACCCCTCTGGGCTTCCACACTGATCTTGTCTCTTTCATTCTCTCCCTTTTCCTTGGTTCGGAGCGGCGTTCGGGCGGTCGGACCGTCTCGTCGACCGCCCGGGGATCCGCTCGATGCCCCTCTTCCAACATCTCTGCACGGTCACCGCTCGAGGCGGTAGATGAACGCGGCCATCGCCTCACGCGTCACCGAGTTCTTCGGCCCATACACCGGCTTCCCCGACGACTGCTTCGTCCCAGTCGCGATCCCGGCATCCTTCATCCACTGGATCTCCTTGTA
>JASGDX010000194.1:0-3178 GCA_047606985.1 Leucobacter sp.
GGGGGGCTCGTGCTCGGCCGGCGCACCGCGGCCGAGCCGCTGCTGCACGGCGGCGCGCAGCAGCGGGCGCGATCCGGAACCCAGGATGTCGCGGGGGCGGTCGCCTTCGCCGCCGCCCTGGAGCTGCTGGTCGAGGCCGGCGGCCGTCCGCGTCCCGAGCCGCTGGCGCGCCTCGCCGGCCTGCGGAACCGGCTGATCGCGGGCGTGCGCGCCGTCGATCCGGAAGCCGTGCTGCGGGGGGCGGATCCGGCAATCTGGGCGGATCCCGCAGCCGGAGCGGATCCCGCATCGCACCAGCCGGCGCGCCTGCCGGGCAACGCGCACTTCACCTTCCCGGGGTGCCAGGGCGACTCGCTCGTGCTCCTGCTCGACGCCGCCGGCGTCTCGGTCTCGGTCGGCTCGGCCTGCCGCGCCGGGGTCGCCGAGACCTCGCACGTGCTGCTCGCGATGGGGGTGCCCGAGGCCGAGGCGGCGGGCGCGCTGCGCTTCACCCTCGGGCACTCCAGCCGCGAGGAGGAGGTCGGGGCGCTGCTCGCCGCGCTGCCGGGGGCGCTCACCCGCGCTCGGGCCGCCGGACTCGCGTAAACTGCTGCGGATGAGGATTCTGGCGGCGATGAGCGGGGGAGTGGACTCCGCGGTGGCTGCCGCGCGCGCGGTGGATGCTGGCCACGAGGTGGTCGGGGTGCACCTCGCCCTGAGCCGCATGCCCGGCACGCTGCGCACCGGATCCCGCGGCTGCTGCACGATCGAGGACGCGATGGACGCGCGCCGCGCCGCGAACCTGCTCGGCATCCCGTTCTACGTGTGGGATCTCAGCGAGCGCTTCAAGGAGGACGTGGTCGACGACTTCATCGCCGAGTACGCGGCTGGCCGTACGCCGAACCCCTGCATGCGCTGCAACGAGAAGATCAAGTTCGCCGCGCTGCTCGACAAGGCGATCGCGCTCGGCTTCGACGCGGTGGCGACGGGCCACTACGCGACGCTCGTCGACGGACCTCGCGGGCGCGAGCTGCACCGCGCGAGCGCCTGGGCGAAGGACCAGTCCTATGTGCTCGGCGTGCTCACTGAGCGCCAGCTCGCGCATTGCTACTTCCCGCTGGGGGACACGCCCTCGAAGGAGCAGATCCGGGCCGAGGCGCGGGATCGCGCGTTGCAGGTCGCCCAGAAGCCCGACAGTCACGACATCTGCTTCATCCCCGACGGCGACACGCGCGGCTGGCTCTCGGAGCACGTGCGGCGCGAGCCGGGCGACATCCTCGACGAGTCGGGCGAGGTGGTGGGCCGGCACGACGGCGCGCACGGTTACACCGTCGGCCAGCGCCGCGGCCTGCAGCTCGGCCGCCCGGCGCCCGACGGCCGGCCGCGCTACGTGCTGTCGATCCGCCCCGTCTCGAACCAGGTCGTGGTCGGCCCCCAGGAGAGCCTCGCGATCTCCCGCATCGCAGGCGGCCGGTTCAGCTGGGCCGGGGATCCCGGATTCGACCTCGGCGAGGCCTTCGAGTGCGAGGTGCAGATCCGGGCCCACGCCGATCCCGTGCCCGCCCGTGCCCGCCTCGAACCGATCCTCGAGGGGGAGCGCACGGAGCAGCACCGCGCGGGCGCCACACACGAGGTGGTGGTCGACGTCGACCTCGAGCGTGCGGAGCCGCTGCTCGGCGTCGCGCCCGGCCAGACGGCCGTGCTCTACGTCGGCACCCGGGTGCTCGGGCAGTTCACGATCGACCGCGCGACGGCCGCGCAGCCGGTGCCGTGAGCGCGCCGTCGGCGGTCGCTTCTAGACTGTTCGGGTGAGCACCGCACCCGAGATCCCCGCCGACTTCGAGACCGCGCGCGCGGAGGCCGAGCGCCTCGCCGCCGACATCGAGCGCTACCGCACCGCCTACTACTCCGAGGCGACCAGCCTGGTCTCCGACGCCGAGTACGACGAGATGTTCCACCGCCTCGAGGCGATCGAGCGGGCATTCCCCGAGCTCGCCGGCCAGGACAGCCCGACCCAGGAGGTCGGCGCAGCGGTGGTCTCCGCCGGCTTCCCCGAGCACGAGCACGCGGAGCGCATGCTCAGCCTCGACAACGTGTTCTCGCTCGAGGAGTTCCGCGAGTGGGCCGAGAAGACCCTGGCGGCCGCCGGCCGGCCGGTGCGCTGGCTCACCGAGCTCAAGATCGACGGGCTCGCCATCAGCCTGGCCTACCGCAACGGCGTGCTCGAGACCGCGACCACCCGCGGCGACGGCCGCGTGGGCGAGGACATCACCGAGAACGTCGACTTCCTGAGGGTGATCCCTCGCGAGCTGCGGGGCGAGGGCATCCCCGAGTTCTTCGAGGCCCGCGGCGAGGTCTTCATCGCGCGCGCCGACTTCGAGGCTCTGAACGAGCGCCAGCACGAACTGCAGGCCGGGTACGCGGCCGAGCAGCGTGCGAAGGGTGTGCCGGAGGAGAAGATCGCGGTGCGGTACCCGGAGTTCGCGAACGCGCGCAACACGGCCGCGGGCAGCCTGCGGCAGCGGGCCGAGAAGAAGAGCGAGGCAGATCTCGAGCTGATGCGGGAACGCCTCGGCAGGCTCTCCCTCTACGTGCACGGCATCGGCGCGTGGTCGCACCCGGCATTCGAGAACCAGAGCGACGCCTATCGCCTGCTCGCCGAATGGGGGCTGCCGGTCTCGCCGCACTCCCGCGTGTTCGACACGATCGACGAGGTGCTGGCCTTCATCGAGGATCGCGGCGAGCACCGCCACGATGCCGGGCACGGCGGCATCGATCACGACATCGACGGCATCGTGGTGAAGGTCGACGAGCTCGAGCTGCACGCCGAGCTGGGCGAGACGAGCCGTGCGCCGCGCTGGGCCATCGCCTACAAGTACCCGCCCGAGGAGGTGCACACGAGGCTGCTCGACATCCGCGTCGGCGTGGGCCGCACCGGGCGCGCGACGCCGTACGCGGTCATGGAACCCGTGAAGGTGGCGGGATCCACCGTGCGCCAGGCCACGCTGCACAACCAGCAGGTGGTCAAGGCGAAGGGAGTGCTGATCGGGGACACGGTCGTGCTGCGCAAGGCGGGAGACGTCATCCCCGAGGTGCTCGGCGCCGTGCTCGAGCGGCGCGACGGCAGCGAGGTCGAGTGGCGCATGCCGGAGGACTGCCCCGAGTGCGGAGCCGAGCTGCGCCCCATGAAGGAGGGCGA
>JASGDX010000195.1:0-16509 GCA_047606985.1 Leucobacter sp.
CTCATCGGACTCGCAGCCGCCCGCACCCAGACCACCAGACCCGCAGCCTAACGGCCGCCCCTTCCCGGACATTTTTCGTGAGGCACACCATCAATCAATCCGGACATCTTGACATGAGGCAAGACGGGGCGGAACCGGCGGGCGCGGGATCGAGGCCGGGTGCGGGACCGAAGCCGAGCGCTCATACAGCAGGAGTCGATTTCTGCCGCTTTCCCGCAAGGGAAGCGGCAGCGATCGACCCCGCTTCAAGGTCGGGCGCGGGACAGGCCGAATGCGCAAGGGCGAAGGCAGAGCGCGAGGGATCGGCGGCCGCGGGATCCGGCCGCTTCGCGCGGCCGAGGGGCGAGGGATCGGCGGGCGTGGGAGGATCGGAGCATGCACGCCCGCCGCCCCTCTGCCCCCCTGCCCCCGCTCGCCGAGGTGCTCCCGGCGATGCGGGTGGTGGCGATCCCGACCCGCACGCGGTTCCGCGGCATCGCGGTGCGCGAGGCGGCGATTCTCGACGCTCCGCTGGGCGCGAGCGAGTTCTCCCCGTTCCCGGAATACGACGATGCCGAGGCGGCCGCCTGGCTGGCCGCGGCGCTCGACTTCGGCTGGGTGCAGCAGCCGCCGATCCTGCGTGATCGCATCGAGGTCAACGCGACCGTGCCCGCGGTGCCCGCCGCGGAGGTGCCCGCGGTGCTCGCCCGCTTCCCCGGCTGCCGCGCCGCGAAGGTGAAGGTCGCCGAACCCGGGCAGGCGCTCGCCGATGACGTGGCGCGGGTGCGGGCCGTGCGCGAGGCGATGGGCGACGACGCGCTCGTGAGGATCGACGCGAACGGCGGCTGGAGCATCGACGAGGCCGAGGAGGCGCTGCGGGCGCTCGCGGCGTTCGAGCTCGACTACGCTGAGCAGCCGTGCGCGAGCACGGAGGAGCTGGTGGAGGTGCGGCGGCGTCTGGGGGCCGCGGGATCGCCGCTCCCGGAGGCGGGGGAACGGCGCGATGCGGGTACGAGCCCGGATCCCGCCGCCGCGATCGGATCCGCGACCGCCGGATCGGAGGAACGCCGAGCCCCCCTCGTGCGCATCGCAGCCGACGAGAGCGTGCGCAAGGCCGCCGACCCGCTGGCGGTCGCGCGGGCGGGCGCGGCGGACCTGCTCGTGGTGAAGGCGCAGCCGCTCGGCGGTATCCGTCGCGCGCTCGGGATCGTGGCCGACGCCGGGCTTCCGGTGGTCGTGTCGAGCGCGCTCGACACCTCGGCGGGCATCGCGATGGGGCTCCACCTCGCCGCGGCGCTGCCCGATGGGGCGCTCGCGGGGGCGTGCGGCCTGGGGACGGTGGCGCTGCTCGAGGGCGACGTCGCGGTCGATCCCCTGGTGCCCGTCGACGGCGGGATCGCGGTGCGCCGACCGCGGCTCGATCCCGAACTGCTCGAGCGGTACGCGGCGGAGCCGGTGCGAGAACGTTGGTGGCGGGATCGGGTGACCCGCTGCTACGCGGGGCTCGCCGACGCCCGGGCCGGGCGCACGGAGGACGGGGCGCCGATCCCTCGCGATGAGGACGTACGATGAACCCCATGCGCACCGCAGCGAACCCCATCACCCCGACCGGCAGGCAATTCGAGCTGCGGAGCGCCGGCGCGACCGCTCGGATCGCCCAGGTGGGGGCGTCGCTCCGAGCGCTCACCGTCGCGGGCACGGACCTCATCCCGCCCTACCCGGCTGACGCCCCGGCTCCGCTGTGCTCCGGGACGGTGCTGGTGCCGTGGCCGAACCGGATCCGCGACGCGGTGTGGAACGACCGGGGAGTGAGCCGCGAGCTCGCCGTCACCGAGCCGAAACTGGGCAACGCGAGCCACGGCCTCCTGCGCTTCGCGGCGTACGAGCTCCGCGAGGAGGCGGAGGATGCGATCTCGCTCGGCGCCCTCGTCGTGCCGCAGACCGGCTACCCGTATCTCCTCGACACCGCGGTGAGCTACCGGCTGACGGGGACCGGGATCGATGTCGTGCACACGCTGACCAACCTCGGCGCCGAGGAGGCCCCGGTGGCGCTCGGCACGCACCCCTTCATCATGCTCGGCGACGCGGAGCCGGAGGATCTCGTGCTGCATATTCCGGCTGAGACATATTTCGAGACCGACGGGCGGATGATCCCCGTCGCGGAGTCGCCGGTCGACGAGGCCCCTGCCGCGGCCGGGCTCGATCTCCGCGGCGGCCTGCGCCTCGCAGATCTGTCTCTGGACACTGCTTTCGGCGGGCTGCACAGGGACGCGGACGGCCGCGTGCGCAGCACGCTCACGGCGCGCGACGGTCGCACGGCGACGCTGTGGCAGGGGGCCGGCTTCGACTACGTGCAGGCCTTCACCACCGACCGGTATCCGGGGCAGCGGCTCGCGGTGGCCATCGAACCGATGACGGCGCCCGCCGACGCGTTCAACTCCGGCCGGGGTCTGCGGCGGCTCGCGCCGGGCGAGACCTGGGAGCTGTGCTGGGGGATCGAGTTCTCACCGGCGCGGGGCTGATCGGCGCGTTGCCGATCCCGAACCGACCGGATCGGGCGCCGCACCAACGCGAGCTGCCGCTCACCCCTTGAGCCCGGGGAAGTCCTCCTCGCGCCACTCGCCCGCGATCCGCTCGCCCGCGGCGAAGGCCGCCTCCTCGCGCTGCCGCAGCTCGACGCGTCGGATCTTGCCCGAGGTGGTCTTGGGCAGCTCGAAGAACTCGACGCGGCGCACGCGCATGTACGGCGGCAGCGCCGCGCGGGCGTGGGCGAGGATCGCGCGGGCCGTCTCCTCCCCCGCGTCGATGCCGGCTGCGAGGGCGACGTAGGCCTTGGTGACGTTCAGACGCGTCTCGTCGGGTGCGCCGACGACCGCGGCCTCCGCGACGAACCCGTGCTCGATGAGCGCGCTCTCCACCTCGAACGGCGACACCTTGAAGTCGCTCGACTTGAAGATGTCGTCGGTGCGGCCCACGAAGGTGAGCACGCCCTCGGCGCCGTCGCCCGCATCGCGCTGCGCGACGTCGCCGGTGTGGAAGAGCCCGTCGGCCATGGCCTTCTCGGTCGCCTCGGGGTTTCCGAAGTACTCGGGCATGAGGTTGACCGGGCGGCTCGGCTCGAGGCGCAGGCAGATCTCGCCCTCCTCCGCCTCCTCGCCGGTGATGGGGTCGATGAGCACGGCGTCGACACCGGGCAGTGGCCTGCCCATGGCGCCCGGCACGATCGGGTCGCCGGGCATGTTGCCGATGAGGGCGGTGGTCTCGGTCTGGCCGTAGCCGTCGCGGATATCGAGGCCCCACCACTCGCGGATGCGGGCGATGACCTCGGGGTTGAGCGGCTCGCCCGCGGAGACGACCTCGCGCAGCGCGCGCGGCTTGCGGTCGAGGCGCTTCTGGATGAGCATGCGCCACACGGTGGGCGGCGCGCAGAAGCTGTTGACGCCCACGCGGTCGAGCTCGGCTGAGAGGAATTCGGCGTCGAAACGCGCGTAGTTGGCCACGAAGATGGTGGCGCCGACGTGCCACGGGCCGAAGAAGCTCGACCACGCGTGCTTCGCCCATCCCGGGGCGCTGATGACGAGGTGGATGTCGCCCGGTCGCACCCCGATCCAGGAGAGCGTGGTGAGGTGCCCCACGGGGTAGCTGGTATGCGAGTGCACCACGATCTTGGGCAGGCTGGTGGTGCCCGAGGTGAAGTAGAGCAGCGCGGGATCGGTGCTCGCGGTGGTCTTGGGGATCGGCGCGAGAGAGGCCGCGCTCGACTCCTCGAACCGCGCCCAGTCGAAGAGCTGCGCGCGGTGGTCCTGCGAGGCCGAGTCGAAGCCGACGCCGACGCCTCGGTAGTCTCCCGGCACCTCGGCGAACTTGACGGCGTCTTCGGCGGCGGCGAAGACCCAGCGCACGCGACCGCGTTCGACGCGGTCGACGAGCTCGTGGGTGCCGAGCACGACGGAGGTGGGGAGGATCACCACGCCGAGCTTCATCGCCGCGAGCATGATCTCCCACAGCTCGACGCGGTTGCCGAGCATCAGCATGGCGACGTCGCCGCGCCGAGCGCCGATGCCGCGCAGCCAGTTGGCGACCTGGTCGGAGCGCTGCTTCAGCTGCGCGAAGCTCCGCTTGAGCTCGCTGCCGTCCTCCTCGGCGATCCACAGGGCCGTGGTGTCGTTGCCGTCGGCCAGACGGTCGAAGACGTCGTGCGCCCAGTTGAACCCGGATCCGACGTCGGGCCAGCGGAACTCGGCGCGGGCGCGGGCCGGGTCTCCGGCGAGTTCGAGCAGCTGGTCTCGGGCGGCGAAGAAGGCCGCGGAGGGGTCGATGTTCGTCATGGGTCCTATTCTGCCTCTCCCCCGGCTTCTTGCGACGGTTTCCGCCGTTTGCGCCCGCTCCGCTTCCAAACCTTGAGCGCAGTGCGGTTGCCCCCGATGCGGTGGGTGACTGCGATGACCTGCGCTGCGACGGCGGCGATCATCACGGCGCCGACCAGGATGGCGGCCCATCCCTCGGAGTTGCCGCCGGGCATGCTCATCACCGCCCAGCCGAACAGCACGCACTGCGCGATGGCGGCGAGCGGGACGGCGCCGTACGCGATGAGCTGCAGCGATGCGCTCGCCCTGCGGCGCACGCGCACCGCGAATGCGAGCACGCCGATCGAGGAGGCGATGACGACCGCGGCGAGACCGAGCACGAGGCGGTAGGGCAGCCGGTAGGCGACGCGGTAGCGCTCGTACCCGTCCGGATCGACGTCTGCGAAGGTGCCGGGCGCGAAGTTCAGCACGGCGCCGAGATCTCCGTTCAAGTCGAGCTCGTACTGTTCGAGGGAGGCGTTGATCCGCTCGGAGACCTCCCACGGTTCGGCCGGGCGCTCCTCGGAGGGGTCTTCCGCCTTGCGCGATTCGACGGCGTCCGCATCGATCGCGACCTCCAGCGACCCGTCGTCGAGCTTGCGCTTCGATCCGATCCGCAAGTCGTAGGGCGTGGGGCCGTCGGACTCCTCTCCGATGTAGACGCGGTGCTCGTACTCCCAGTCGCGGTACCAGTCGCCGCTCTCGTAGGGGATCCGTTCGCGGTCGCGGTCGTGGTCGTAGCCGATCCATCCTCCCGAACGGATCTGCTCGACGATGGCGGGGGCGACGGTCAGCCGGAGGCGGATGGGTCGCACGGGAACGCTGCCGCCGAAGGAATCCGATGCGTCGACGTAGTAGGTGTCCTCCCAGAAGCGGTACCACGCCGTCCATCGCAGCTGCTGGATGGAGTCGGGTCCGTCTGCGGCGTCGACGACGGGAGCGCCGAGCGAGTACTCGATCTCGACCTCGTGCACCCCCTCGAGCACATCGGACATCCGGGTGGCCATCGCGACGCTCTGCGGCCCCGGGATCATATGGAACGGCACCGGCTCCCCGTCGACGCGCACGGACTCCACCTCGAGTCCGAGGTCCTGCCCGAGGCGCAGGCGCGGCCACTCCCTGGCCAGCTGCGGCACGGAACTACCGCCGGGGGTGAAGCGCACGGTGTCGTGCTCGACGACGCTCAGCCTCCCTCCGCCGTGCTCGTCCTGTTCCAGCGTGCCCTCGATGTCGAAGCCCTCGATCTGCGACCAGATGGTGCCGCCCGGCCCGGATCCCGGCCAGGTGAGGAACTCCTCCTCCGCGTAGGGGGAGGGTCGCGTCGAGACCGTCACGATCGAGCCGGCGAGCACCGCGGCCGCCGCGGTGAACGCGAGGATCGCGGGCAGCGAGACGAAGTGCTCGGTGCGCCAGCCCCTCCCGAGCTGCGGATCGCCGGCTTCGCGGCCGGCGTGCTCGGCGATCTTCCGGCCCGCCCGCCGCGGGCTCTCGAAGAGCGCGGCGTACGGGAGCAGCGGTTGATCGACCGGGCCCCGATCGATCAGCCGCGTCGCCCGGGCGTAAGCGTCGATGCCCTTGAGCTGCTGCACCATGAGCGCGCCGTCGTGCGTGAGCGGGCGCGGGCGCCGCACGGCCCAGAGGATCAGCAGCGCCACCACGGTCGACGCCAGCACGAAGAGCGCCGGCCACCAGACCACCAGGAGGATCACGTGCTCCGAGAGCTGGCGCAGCAGCCCCCATTGCAGGAGTGCGATGGCGATGGAGCCGTAGAGGAAGGTGTCCCGCACGTAGCTGTCGGGCACCCATCTCAGCCCGTTCGCCACGGGCGCGTCGGCGCCCGCCCAGCGCGATCGCGTCACGAGCACTCCGGGGAAGTTGCCGATCCTGCCCGCGCGCATGCCGGCTCGCGCGACGACTCCGAGCCATCGCTCGCGAGCCGTCGATCCCGAGCCGGATCCTTGTCCCTTCGCCCGCTTCTTCCCCGTCGGCTTCGCCGGCCCGCCCGCGCCCGTCAGCGCGGCGATCAGCTCGGCGTGGCGGGGCCGGTCGAGCAGTTGGGCGGCTTCTTGCGGAGCGAGGCCCTTGGGCGGGTCGGATCGCGCCGGGTACCACGGCTCGCCCGCGCTGTCGGCCCAGACCACGCGCCTGGCGGCGAGGGCGAAGAGCAGCATCGCGGCAAGCAGGGCCAGAGGAAGCAGCGGCCCCCAGGTCTGCCACCAGAACAGCGTCGTCGTGGGCGGCTCTGCGAAAGTGCCGGACTCGAACGTCGTATCGATCACGAGGTCGGGGTAGGGAGGCAGCGTGTCGTCGTTGCTGAACGCGTATCGCACGCCGTCGGAGCTGTCGCCCTCGGGCTCGAGCCAAGCAGTGCCGCTGATCAGCAGCCAGCCGACGTAGGCGCGAGGCTTGCGCACGAGCGCGTCGTCCAGCTCGGCGGGCAGCGTGAGCGACACCTCGATCCCCTTGGTGGCCTGCGGCCAGCTCGGGCCGAGCACGGGCCAGGACCAGCGGTCGACATCGCGACCCGTCGCCTCGTCCTGCTCCAGGGTGGCGAGATCCCGCATCGCGTAGTCGAGCTCGATCTCCCGCTCGCCCTCCAGCTTCTCGCCGTCGGCACGCGAGACGGAGACCCGCGTCACAGTCGCGCCGCGATCCACCTCCACCTCGGCGGGTACCCCGTCGATGTTCGCCGACCGCACCTCGAACCCGGTGTCGTGACCCGCGAACTCCGTGACGAACTTCCGCTCGACCGAGCTCACGGGGCCGTTCGTGAAGTTGGCCGTGTAGCGCTCGGAGACCTCGGCGACGAAGTCGCGATCCGCCGTTCGCGATACCGAGTAGTCGACGGTCGCGTCCGTGGCGATCCAGTCGACCTTGCTCACCTTCGCCGAGTCGAGCACGTCGTCGAGGTCGAGCGGCTTGTTGATGATCGGACCGACCAGCAGGAACACCCCCACCCCCATCACGAGGAGCCAGAAGGACTTGATCACGATGCGCACCGACGCGTCGCCGCGGGCGCGCAGCCGCGCTTCGACGGCGGTGAGCACCCGTGCGAGCCACCGGAACAGCGGCGTGTGCCCCGGCTGCGGATCGGGGATGCGGCCGGAGTTGAGCAGCTCGGGATCGGAGCCCGCGAGATCGAAGAAATCGGGCGCGGGGAGCGAATCGCCCTCGGGCGGCCCCTGTTCGCGTCTTCTGCTCATGCTTCGACCCTAGTCTCGGCCTCCGACATCGAGGCGGAGCACCCCGTGGCGCCCCTCAGCTGCGGAACACCGTGTGCAACTCGGGATCCGCCACCGCCGCGCGACCCCCGAGCCCGTCGATCTCGAACAGCACCGCCGTCCCGGCGACCTCGTAGCCGAGCTGGCGGAGCAGCTCGTGCGCCGCGACGAGCGTGCCGCCCGTGGCGAGCACGTCGTCGATGACCAGCACGCGCGATCCCGCGGGGAAATCCGCGTGGGCCTCGACCTCCGCGGCCCCGTACTCGAGCTCGTAGCCCACCCGCGCGGCCGGTCTCGGCAGCTTGCCCGCCTTGCGCACGGGCATCAGGCCGGTGCCGCTCGCGTAGGCCGCGGCGCTCGCCAACAGGAAGCCGCGCGCCTCGAGACCGGCGACCACGTCGAAGGAGCCGGCGAACGGGGCGATGAGCGCCTCGACCGTGGCGCGGAAGGCCTGCCCGTCGGCGACGAGCGGCGTGATGTCGCGGAACAGGATGCCGGCAGCCGGGTAATCGGGGATCTCGAGGATCAGCGACTCCGCTCGGGCGAGCTCGGCGCTCGATGCCGGGGCGGACGGGAGCGGCTGCTGAGACTGTTCTGGCACGGGATCCAGGGTACCCTCCGCGACGACGAGGGCGAGCGCGGCGGCCGTCTCCGCTGCGACGAGTACGCGTGAGCACGAGTACGCTCATGGTGCGCCGATCGCCGAACTTGCCGAGGCCGTCCGATCGTCCGGGCTGCCCCGGCCGCCCTGGCCGCCCTGGCCGCCCCGGCCGCCCCGGCCGCCCCGGCCGCCCCGATCCGATGGTCAGTTTCAGGGGTTTCCGTGCAGGAGATACCCCTGAAACTGACCAATGATTTGGGATGCCGATGTGGAGGCAGGGAGCGAGAGAGGCGAGGGGCACGGCCGGGTGGGCGCGAGTCGGGTCGGCGCGGATCAGGTAGGCGCGCCCGAATGGCGTACGACGGAGGCCGGATTTCTGTTTTGGATCGGAGTCGTGTAGTGTCTTCCTGGTTGGGAAACCGACAGTGCGCCCCTAGCTCAGCTGGATAGAGCATCTGACTACGGATCAGAAGGTCGGGGGTTCGAATCCCTCGGGGCGCGCCGCCAGGCCCTCGCTGTTTGCAGCGGGGGCCTTTCGCATTTCACCAAGCCCGTACGCCAGCCAGTCCAGAGACTGGCCGGTAACTGAGCAGAAGCGCAGCGCGTCGATGAGCTTAATCTCATGCGCCCCGCTCTCCCAGTTCCCTACTGTGACATGCGTTGTGCCCATCGCCCGCGCCAGCTCTGACTTGTTCATCCCGGCCTCGACGCGCGCTGCATGGATGCGCGTCGCGAGGTCCGTTACCTGAGTCGTGGTCTCCATGCGCTCAGTCTATGCGAGGTTGAAAGAAAATTAACGACACGCCGCACTGAATGTAAGTTCTCTTTCGCTCAAAGCCGAAAGATTCCTTACATGCCAAACCGCAAGAGAACTTACACACCTGTGCCACGTCCACCACCCCTCGCGCCCGGGTGCAACTGAATACGACGACGCTACCGAGGCGACCCCATCGGAGACACGCGGTGCGCTCCCGCGGAACAAGATGCGACCCCGAGAACGGCGGGCACGCGGTCAAGGCATGACCGGGCGCGTACCACCCACCATCCATCCCCGCCGTTCACATCCCGTCCGTGACGCACCCCGTGCGTGCCCAATCGACCGCCCCCCGGCTCCGTCGAGCAGCCCCTCCCAAGCGCCCTCAGCGGCGCTGAGGGGGGCCACTACTCCCACCCCCACCCACCATCGAGCAGCCAAGAACGGAGGCCCCCGATGAGCACGACCTATCGCCCCCACGGCAGCATCGCCCGAGCGCAGCAGATCGCGAACCGCGCCCGCTTCCTCAACCCGCCCCGCCCGCGACCCCGCACAGCCGCCGAAGAATCTTCGGTCGCGGCCCTCATTCAGACCCCCTGCCCCAGCCGCAAGACCGGCCACCTCATCCCCGCCACCGCGACAGTCTGTCTATGGTGCGGCACCAACGCAACGGAGGCCACCCGATGACCACCACTCAGCCGCCTATCGATCCGCGGCACTTCCTCACGCTGCTCGCTCTGGCCGCCGCCGCGGTGCTGACCGCAGCGTTCACCCTCGCAACCTTCGGGAGTATCCAATGACGACCACGATCCGCGCCGCCGTGTTCCGCGTGCCGCGCTTCCCCTGGAACGACACCGACACCCCATCGTGGAGGGCGATGGTCTACCTCGACCGCACCGAGGGCGACGAGCGCGCCCGCCTCGAGCGGGCCGCGTCCTGGCCGGAAGCCATGCAAGCCGCGCAGAAGCTCCGCGCCGACCTCGATGCCGAGCTCATGGCCGAAGTCCACGAGAGCCGCGCACAGCGCCGAGAAGCCCGCACCGAAGACCCGTACACGATGGAGGCCACCGCATGACCACGAACGCTCTCGCCGCTGCTGCTGACAAGCTCGCCGATCTCCTCCTCGAGGGCGGGAAGCAAGGCCTGATGCTCCCAGACTACGTCCTCGCGAGCGTATGGGCCTTGATCGGGATCTCGTACACCGTCACCCGCCACCCTGAGAGCGCTGAGCAGCCGATCCCGGGCATGATCGCGGATCTCGACCAGACGCACGCCACGCTCGCCGCGACCATCGCCGAGCACAACCGCAGGTGCGGACGATGAGCGCGTATTCGGCGCACGCTGACCTGTGCGCGGCCGTGCATGAGAACGAAGACGTCGAGATGCTGGTGGACATGCACGAGATCTTCCCGGATCTCTGCGCTTACCCGATCTCGGGCGACATGCTCGCGGTCGTTCGGCGTGGCACTCGAGCCGCGGTGCAGCGTCGCCGCAAGCGGGCGACGGCCGAGCGGACCGTGAGCGAGTGGAGGGCCTCGTGAGCGTGCTCGAACTCCTCAGCGACACGGGTCTCGGTTCGTGTCTCGTGATCGTGTTGGGCGTCTGCGCGGTCGCGGCCGCGGTGCGTGAGGGGCGTGAGCGATGAGTCGTGCGCATCGGCGGAACCCGAGGATGCAGGCGGCGCTGCGCGCGTACCGCCCGCAGATCGCGGCGACGTTGCCGGCGCCGTGCGTGCAGCCGCGCTGCCAGCTCGGCGGCACGGTCTACCCTGACCAGTCGTGGGACGTGGCGCACCTGCCCGGCCTCGACGCCCACCTCGATCCCGAGCACGTGCCGACCCGTGCCGAGGTCGGCCCCGGCCACTCGAAGTGCAACAGGTCAGACGGTGGCCGTGTCGGTGCGGCGAAGACGAACGCGGCCCGGCGTGCGGCGAAGCGGATGCGCTCGTGGTGACGAAGCCGAAGTCCGAGCGCGTGCCGACGCAAACGCATGCGCTTTTTGAACTCGAAGAGCAGCCCCCGCCTGTCGGCTCAAGACTTTTTTCTCACAATGGGGCGCCGGCACAGGCCGAGCTGCCGCCGGCGAGATCGGCGTCACAGGTGCTCGAGGAGGGCGGCGCGCTGCCGTTCCGCACGGCCCGTGAGCAGGGGATCCCGGCGCTGCACATCTCCGCGTTCGATCGCGCCGAGCAGTGGGAACGGGAGTTCCTGGCCGGCGCCGAGCTGCTCGGCTTCGAGCCAACCCCGCAGCAGTGGAAGATCGCCGACACGATCAACGCGCACGACGAGCACAGCGAACCGCTGTACACGACGTTCGGTGTGTGCGTGCCGCGTCAGGCAGGGAAGACGACGACGCTGTTCGCGCTCGCGTTGGGGCGCGCGAAGTGCCGGCCGAACTACATCGTGCTGTTCACCGCGCAGTCGGGCACGAAGGCGCGCGACCGCTTCCTCTCGGTCGCGCGCACGCTCGAGAAGCTCTGGCCGAACGAGTACGAGCGCGGCTTCCGGATCCTCAAGGGCGCCGGCCACCAGGTCATCGAGTTCACCAATGGCTCCCGCTTGCAGGTGGTACCACCCAAGCAGGAGAGCTTCCGCGGCGATCAGGGCGACTTGATCATCCTCGACGAGGCGCAGGAACACGACGCCGAGATCTCCGGCGAGCTGCTGGGCGCGATCCTCCCGACGATGGACACCCGAGCGGGCGCCCAGCTCGTCGTCGCGGGCACCGCCGGCGAACACCGATCGGGCCTGTTCTGGGCCACGCTCGAGGACGGCCGCGCCGGCGTCATCGGCACGGGCGTCGTCGAGTTCGCGGCGCCGCCCACGATCAGCGCGGCCGATCTCCTCGACGAGCGCGGGGAGAAGTCCTGGGAGCGGGCGGAGCCCCTCGTGCTCGCCTCGCACCCCGGTATCGGGACGCTCACCACCAGCCGGAAGATGGAAGAGCGGTTCGTGAAGCTGCCTTTGCCGCAGTTCATGCGAGAGTACCTGGGCATCTGGCCGGAGGACTTCTCGCGCGGCGCGATCGACATGCGCAAGTGGGGCGACAGCGCCCTCCCGGACTGGCCCTCGAGGCCGCCGCAGTTCGCGCTCGGCATCGACGTCGACCCGGGCGGCTCGGCTGCCGCGATCGCGGCAGCATGGCGAGAGGACGGCCTGACCTATATCGAGCTGGTCGACCACCGTCCCGGGACCGACTGGCTCGTCGACCGGCTCGTCGAGCTGGCACGGAAGTACCGGGCGGTGATCGGGCACGACACCATCGGCGCGGTCCTCGTCGAGGTCGAAGCGCTCGCCAAGCGGCGCCCCGTGCCGCGCCTGCGCCCGATCGCGTTCAAGGACGTCGGCGCGATGTGCGCGAAGTTCATGAAGGAACTCGAGGGCGGCCGGATCCGCCACTCGGACCAAGCCGGCCTGAACGCTGCCGCCGAGGGCGTCGTGAAACGGCCCCTCGGGGAGAACGCGTGGGCGTGGGGCCGGCGCCAGTCCGCCGGTATCGATATCACGCCGCTCGTCGCCGCGACCGTCGCGCTCCGCACCTTCGAGACGACCGAGCAGCGCGGGGCGCGCCGCATCCGCTCCTCGATCGACGTCGCACGCACGCCGCGCGCGCCTCGCCCCTCCCGCCTCGCCGCCCGCACAGAAAGCCGCTGATATGCCTATCCGTCTCGACAAGTCCCCCTCGCGAACCGTGGTCATCGTGTGCGACGACTGCCCCTACTGGTCCGCGATCCGGTACGGCATGGAAGAGGCCCACGCGTGCGCGGTGCAGCACGAGAAGCTGATGCATCCCGAGACCGAGAATGCCCGCCGAGCGGCCCGCATGTGGGCGCAGCGCCACGCCGCAGATGCCCGGAATGTTCCGACCCCCTCCGCAGACTCTCAGGTGTGGGAATCCGTGACACTATCCGACTGATCTGGGGCGGCGGCCAAGCCAAGAGCGCCGCCCGCAGCGAGCGCTCCTTCCGCAGGCTCCGCTCGCCCTGGTCGACGGCGGAGAACCTGCAACGCATCCTCGGCGCCGAGTTCATCGGCATGGACTCCGCCGGCCTCATCAGCCGGGCGCAGGCGATGAGCGTCCCGCCCGTCGCGAAGGGCCGCGCGATCCTCACTGGTCAGATCGCGAAGGCCCCGCTCGTCGCCCTCGACGAGCCCAACGGCGTACCGGCCCAGCAGCAGCCGCGCTGGCTCTACCGCACAGACGGCCCGATCAGCCCGCACCATCGCATGCTGTGGACCGTCGACGACTGCATCTTCACGGGCTGGTCGCTGTGGGCGACGCCCCGCGACGACAACGGGGCGATCGAGACCGGCGAGCGCATCCCGGTCGAGTGGTGGGAGTTCGACGCAGACGGGACGATCATCGTCAACGACGAGCCCGTCGATAACGACGACGTCACCCTCATTCCCGGCCCCTCCGAAGGGTTCCTCGAGTTCGCGACACGCTCGATCCGGGGCGCGCTCTCCCTCGAAGAGTCCTACGTGCGCCGCGCCGCGGTCCCGATCCCGCTCGTCGAGCTGCACGAGACCGTCGACAACGCGTTCACCGACGAGCAGATCGACGAGCTGATCGCCGACTACATCGCCGCCCGCAAGGATCCCGACGGCATCGTCTCGTTCACGCCGGCCGGGATCCAGATGAACGTGCACGGCGAGCAGGCTACGAACCTCGCGATCGAGGGCCGCAACTTCGCCAAGATCGACGTTGCGAACTTCCTGAACCTCCCCGGTTCCGCGCTCGACGGCTCCCTCTCGACGGCGTCGCTGACGTACTCCACCGAGACCGGGAAGCGCAACGAGATCCAGGACTACTCCGTGGACTACTGGGCCGACCCCATCACGGCGCGTCTCTCGCAGGACGACTGCGTACCCGAGGGCACCCGCGTCCGCTTCGACTTCACCCAGAACCGCACCCCCGACCCGTCCCCGACCGGGGCCGTCACGAAGGACTGACCATGACCGACGCACGCATCTACTCGACCGGGACGCTCCTCGCGACCGCCGAAGACCGCACCTTCCGGGCGCTCCTCGTCCCCTACGGCGAGGAATGCTCCTCGAACCTCGGACGCTTCAAGGTCGACACCGGCGCCTTCTCCGTCCCCGCCGATCTCGCCGGCGTCGCCTTCAACGTCGAGCACGAGCGCGAAGCCGTCGCCGGGCAGGTGGTCGCCGTCGACGATATACCCGGGGAAGGCCTGTGGGGATCGGTGTACTTCGCGAAGACCGAACAAGGCGACGCCGCCCTCTCCGACCTCAAGAGCGGCCGCAAGCGGGCCGTCTCCGCCGAGGTCGCCGACGTCGTCATCCGCGGCGGGCAGGCCGTCGCCGGCCGCCTGTTCGGCGCCGCGCAGGTCGCCGCCGGCGCGTTCCCCTCGGCAACGCTTCTGGCCGCCGCCGTCGACACACCCGACGAACAGGACGGCGACGATTCCACCTCGACGACCGCGCACGAGGAAGAGACCTTCACCGACGAAGCCGGCGTCACCTGGCGCCGTGTCGTCGACACCGAGGTCGAGACCGCAGGCAACAAGACCACCACGACCACGACCGTGGTCGAGGAAACCGAACCGGCCGACGAGTCGGACACCGAAGAGGAGGACGCCGTGTCCAATGCAACGGCCCCCAGCACCCTGACCGCGCGCCGCACCCGCGCCGCCACCCCCAAGACCGCCACACCCAAGGCTGGCAAGCCCGGTATGAGCTTCCGCGAGGTCATGGCCGGCCTCCACGCGATCAAGGCCGGCCACGCCGACCGGACGCTCCTCGCGCGCCTCGTCGAGAACGCCGGCCCGAACCGGCATACCCTGTTCGCCGCGCTCTCCGACGTGCACTACACCAGCGAGGCCGGCGCCGACCCCGCCGTCGCCGAGGTCATCAACCCGTTCCCGCAGTGGATCGGCGAGCTGTGGGACGGGCTCGCCTACGAGCGCGACGTCGTCGACGTCCTCAACACGGCCCCGCTGACCGCGCTCGAGGTCGCCGGCTGGCAGTGGGCGACCAAGCCCGCCGGCGGCACCTACCGCGGCAACAAGCGCGGGATCCCCTCGAACACGCCCAAGGCGGTCCCGGCCGGCACCACCGCCGAGGGCTGGGCCGGCGGCCACGACCACGACAACCGGTACCGGCACTTCTCGAACCCGGAGTACTGGGAGTCCTACTACCAGGCCATGCGCGAGAACTATGCGGAATGGTCCAACGAGAAGGCCCTGAACGCGATCATCAGCGCCGCCACGGCCACGGTCGCCGACCCCGTGCCCGGCGACGTCGCCGCCGGCCTGTCCTACCTCGTCGACGGCATCGCGTCCGTGGTCGATGCGCGCGCGATCCCGACGTTCGCGTTCGTCGAGACCAAGCTCTGGAAGGGCATCCTCAAGACCACGAGCAACCACGTGCTCGGCTACCTCGACGCCGCGCTCGGCTTCGAGTCGGGCACCCTCGAATCGTCCGGGTTCAAGCTCAAGCCCCGCTCGACGTACCTCGAGTACGAGGTCGACGACGACACCGATGAGGAGATCGCGGTCGAGGAGCCCTTCAAGGGCGTCCTCGTCGGCGCCCGCCAGGCTGCCACGTTCCACGAGCTGCCCGGCGTCCCGATCCGCGTGGAGGCCGAGGACATCGCACGCGGTGGCGTCGATACCGGCCTGTTCGGGTACGAGGCGACGCAGATCCACAAGGCCGGCGCGCTCGTACACGTCACGCCCACGCCGTAACCGACCGCCGGCCCCGACCCGTCATCAGGGCGGGGCCGGCCCCTCACCCCGGGAGGAGACCCCCGTGACGACGACACCGATCGCGCAGGCCGGCCCCTACTGGATCGGCGACACCCCGCACAGGCCGGTCCCGGTCGAGTTCGTCGACGAATACGACGAAGTCGCCGACCCGCCCCTCGAGCCGCTCACCGCGGTGCTACGAGACCCGTTCAGGCGGGTCCGTCCCGACCTCCTCAACGTGGCGCGGACCGTCGACCCGGGCGGCGCGCCTGACGAGGTCGAGATCGAATGGGACGCGGACGGGGCGCCCTTCGATATCCCCGGCCCGTGGTCGATCCTGATGCGCGCCGGCGGCGACCGCCTCGCCCCGATCCGGTTCGTCGTCGAGGAAGAGTCCGGCTGGGTGAGCCTCGACGCCGCCCGCGAAGAATGGAAGGACGCTCCGGCCTCGGATCCGGCGCTGTGGTCGATCCTCGAGTCGGCGAAGCTGTCGTGCCTGCGCCACGGTCCGCGCCTGAGCGACCCCACGCAGCCGCCGGCGAACTTCACGCAGGCGCAGCTCATGCAAGCCCGGTCGATCTGGAACGCGCACCAGGCCGGCCCCGGCGACACCATCGGCCCTGACGGGTTCGTCGTGCGCGTCTACCCGATCGATCAGAACATCTTCCGGATGCTCGGTGCGAGGGTGAGGATCCGATGACCGACAGCAGCAGCGTCCGCGCATGGCTCGCCGGTGAACTGCGCCCGCAGCTACCGCCTAAGTGGCGCATCATCCCCGAGCAGCGCGTCCCGGACCAGATCACAGACACGGTCGTCATCCTCAAGCACACCAGCATCGCCAAGCTCGAGGCGGCCCCGCTCGGGAAGCTTGAGAACACGGTCGTCGCGACCGTCGCGAC
>JASGDX010000196.1:0-6757 GCA_047606985.1 Leucobacter sp.
ACGACGGTCCTTGTGGCTCCGACGGGCGTCGATCCCGTGACCTCACGATTTTCAGTCGTGCGCTCTACCAACTGAGCTACAGAGCCGGGCGCTCACCGAATGGCGATCGCCGGAGACGAAGAAACCCTTCCGAGGAAGGGTTCTTCATCTGGCGACCCTGACGGGACTTGAACCCGCGACCTCCGCCGTGACAGGGCGGCGCGCTAACCAACTGCGCCACAGGGCCATGGTGTATTGAATTGTAGTGGACGTTCAGTGACCCCAACGGGATTCGAACCCGTGCTGCCGCCGTGAAAGGGCGGTGTCCTAGGCCGCTAAACGATGGGGCCGAAGCGGTTTCCCGCTTGCTACCGAGATGAAATACTATGACGGACCTCGTGCGCTGCGCAAATCGAGATCGAGAAAACGGGATCCCTGGCGTGTCGTGACTCGGCACGGGATATCGGCCGGCAGCCCACCGCCAGCCCACCCCCGGCGCGAATTCACGATCCAGTCGAAGACATGGCACAGTTGGATGCAGACGGGCCGCGACGGCGCGACCCGCCGACTGGAGGAACAATGGGATCCCACCCGCTCGATTCACTGACAGCAGAAGAAATCTCGGCGACCTCGGCCCTGCTGGCCGGCGAGAAGGGCATCGACGGCGGCTGGCGCTACGCCTCGATCATCCTGCGCGAGCCGCCGAAGACCGAGGTCAAGGCCTGGAACGAGGGCGACCCGATCGTGCGCCGCTCGCTCTCCGTGCTCTGGGACAAGCAGAGCAACGAGGTCTACGAAGCCGTCGTGAATCTCACGGAGGGCGCTCTCGAGAGCTGGGAGCACAAGCCGGGGGTCACCCCGAACTTCACGGTCGACGAGTACCACGACTGCGATGCGGCGCTGCGCCGGGATCCCGCGGTCAGGGAGGCGCTCGAGAAGCGCGGCATCGATCCCGCACTCGTGCTCTTCGATCTCTGGACCTACGGCAAGACCGTGATGCCCGAGCAGTGGCGCGATCGCCGCCTCGGCTGGGTCGACATCTGGAAGCGCGCCGCGGCCGGCGGCAACCCCTACGCGCACCCGGTGAGCGGTCTGAAGGTCATCGTCGACGTCAACACCATGGAGGTGCTGCAGATCGACGAGGGCCACGACCGCGGCTTCCCCGAGGTCGACGCCGAGTACACCCCCGAGCTGCGGGGCATCGAGGAGCGCGCGGATCAGAAGCCGCTCGACATCATCCAGCCCGACGGCGTCTCGTTCGACATCGACGGATCGCGACTGCGCTGGCTCGACTGGGAGTTCCGCCTCGGCTTCAACTACCGCGAGGGGCCGGTGCTCTACCAGGTCAGGTTCAAGGACGGCGACGAGTACCGCGACATCGCCTACCGCATGTCGCTGGCCGAGATGATCGTGCCCTACCGCGACTCGAGCTTCGACCACTACCGCCGTACCGCCTTCGACATCGGCGAATGGGGCTTCGGCTACATGTGCACCTCGCTCGAGCTGGGCTGCGACTGCCTCGGCGAGATCACCTACCTCGACGGCGTGCTGCCCAACACGAAGGGCGAGCCGACCGTCACGAAGAACGCGATCTGCCTCCACGAGGAGGACGACGCGGTGCTGTGGAAGCACGTCGATCCCGACGCCGGTACGGAGGTGCGCCGCATGCGCCGCTTCGTGGTGTCGGTGCACGCGACGGTCGCCAACTACGAGTACCTGATCTACTGGCGCTTCTACCCCGACGGCAACATCGAGTGCGAGGTGCGCGCCACGGGCATCATGGTCTCGACGCCGATGGAGGACGACGGCCCCGCCTTCCCCACGGGCACCGTGATCGACCACCGCACCTACGCCCCCTACCACCAGCACTTCCTGGTGGCCCGCCTCGACCTCGACATCGACGGCGACGGCAACACCGTCGTCGAGACCGAGTCGTTCGCGGCGCCGATCGACGACACGAACCCCTACGGCCTCGACCTGCACACCCGTGCGAAGGTCATCGCCTCGGAGAAGGAGGCCGGCCGCAGCTACGACTGGCAGACCCAGCGGGGCTGGAAGGTGCAGAACCCGGGCCGCCTCAACGCGTGGGGCAACCCGACGGCCTACAAGCTGGCGCCCACGGGCAGCTTCCCGGCGATGTTCGACGAGTCTTCCCCGATCCTCAAGCGCAACCCGGTGATCGGCAACACGCTGTGGGTCACCAAGCATCACGACAGCGAGATGTGGCCGGCCGGAGACTACCCCACCCAGTCCTCCGACGACCTGGGCAACGGCATGAGCGCCTGGATCGCCGACGACGAGAGCCTCGTCGACACCGACGTGGTGCTCTGGTACGTCTTCGGCATCCACCACATCACCCGCACCGAGGACTGGCCGATCATGCCGGTCGACAAGGTCGCGTTCACGTTGAAGCCGTTCGGCTTCTTCGATCGCAACCCGTCGCTCGACGCGCCGCGCTCCCCGGCGAAGGGGCCGTCGTGCTGCGGCGGGAGCGCCTGCGCCTGCGATCACGGCGGCGAAGGGCACTGACCGTCTGACGGACGGAGCCCCTGAACGGCGGAAGAGGGAGCGGCGGTATCGTCGCTCCCTCTTCTCGTGCGCGGTTCGGGATCCCGAGCCGTCGACCGGCTCAGCCCCCGAGGGCGCGCTGCACGCGGCTCAGCGAGATGTTCTCGTGCAGCATGGTGCCGTTGCTGGTGCGCTGCTCGAAGTGATAGCCCATCTTGCCCTGGCAGAGCATGCCGAGGAGGTACGGCTCGTCGGCGTTCCACATGATCCAGGTGGGCTGCCCGTAGGCGTTGTTCCCCAGGAATGTGATCTCGATGTTGCGGCCGCCGATGCGCTGCACGCTCGGTGTCAGCGTCTCGCGCGTCAGGGCCACGCTGCCGTTCCCCGCCTGCTGCATCTCGTCCATAGCACGATCCTAGCGAACCGCGACCGGGTTCGGGCAGTCCGATCTCGTCTCGAGTGCGGGAAAGCCCCCGTTCACGCGAAGAACGCGCCGATCGCGCGGGCGAGCCCGTGCAGGTCGCCGACGTGCGCGAGCTCGCGGGCCGAGTGCATCGACAGCAGCGGCACTCCGACGTCGACGGTGCGGATGCCGAGGCGCGTCGCGGTGAGCGGCCCGATCGTCGATCCGCACGGCGAGGCGTTGTTCGACACGAACTCCTGCGTCGGCACCCCTGCGGCCTCGCAGACACGGCGCCACAGGGCGGCGCCGTGCGCGTCGCTCGCGTAGCGCTGGTTGGCGTTGATCTTCAGCATGGGACCGCGCCCGGCGAGGGGACGCACGCGGGGATCGTGCTTCTCGGGGTAGTTGGGGTGCACGGAGTGCCCGGCGTCGGCCGACAGGCACCAGGAGCCTGCCATCGCCCGCGCCGAGTCCTCGGTCGTGGCGCCGAGGCCGGCGCGCAGCCGTCCGAGCACGTCGGCGAGGAACGGCCCGCAGGCGCCGGAGCGCGTCTCCGAGCCCAGCTCCTCGTGATCGAACGCCGCCAGCACCGCGATCGTGCCCGGCGCCGGCTCGGTGGCGAGCAGGGCCACGAGCCCGGCGACCATCGAGCTGAGGTTGTCAAGCCTCGGCGAGGCGTACAGCTCGCCGTCGATCCCGAGACGGGCGGGCGGCTGCGTGTCGTGCAGCCTGACGTCCATCCCGGCGATCCGCTCCGGATCGATCTCCGCCGCCGCGCCGAGCAGGGCGATCACCGGCGGCACCGCGCCGGAGGCCGCGCCTCCGCGGGCATCGTCGCCTCCCGCATCCCCGGCGAGCTCCAACCCGATCACCGGCTGCGTGTGCCGCTGCCGGTCGAGCGCGAGGCCGGTGTTCGCCTCGCGGTCGAGATGGATCGCGAGCTGCGGGATCCTGGCCACCGCGCCCGTGCGCACCAGGTGCTCGACCCCGTCGTGCGTCACCAGCCGTCCGGCGAGCTCCAGGTCGCGGTCGAGCCAGGAGTTGAGCAGCGGACCGCCGTAGACCTCGACGCCCGCCTGGTTCCAGCCGTGGGCCGTGAAGTCGGGCCGGGGCTTCAGCACGAATCCGGGAGAGTCGGTGTGGCAGCCGAGCACGCGCACCGGGCTGTCCGCCGCGAGCTTCTTGCCGGCCCGCCAGGCGATCAGTGCGCCGTCGCGGCGCACGAAGCCGCGCGAGCCGTCGACGGGCGGATCCCACGCCTCGGTCTCCTCGTGAGCGACGAACTCGGCCTCGCGCAGGGCCGCGGCAGCCGCTGCCGCCGCGTGGAACGACGACGGCGCCTCGGCGACGAAGGCCGAGAAGTAGTCGACGTAGGCGTTGCAGTCCTTCAGCAGGCTCTGCGGAGCGCGCGAGGCGCGGCCGCCGCGCCTGGAGCGACGGGAGGCGGCGGGTGCGGGATCAGTCATCGGAGCCGTCCGATGCCTCGGGCTTCTCGAACGCGACGGCGAACTCCGCCAGCAGGCGCGCCCCGAAGCCGGTCGAGCCGGTCGAGCGCCACAGGTCGTCGCTCTCGGCCTGCATGGTGCCGGCGATGTCGAGGTGCCCCCAGGGCAGGCCGTCGACGAACTCGTTGAGGAACAGCGCGGCGAGGATCACGCCGGCGTACTGGCCGCCGATGTTCGAGAGATCGGCGGTGTTCGACTTGAGCTGGTCCCGGTACCGGTGATCGAGCGGGAAGCGCCAGATGTTCTCGTCGGTCGCGTCGGCCGCGGCCTGCAGCTGCTCGGCGACGGAGTCGTCGTTGGCGAGCATCGCGGCTGTGCGGGTGCCGAGCGCCATCATCGCGGCGCCGGTGAGCGTGGCGATGTCGACGATGGCGTCGGGGCGGCGCTCCTCCTCCGTCGCGAGCACCAGGCCGTCGGCCATGACGAGGCGTCCCTCGGCGTCGGTGTTCTTCACCTCGACGGTCTTGCCGCCGCGGATGGTCAGCACATCGCCGAGCTTTGTGGCGCTGCCCGAGGGCATGTTGTCGGTGCACATGAGCCAGCCGGTCACCGCGGTCGAGGCGCCGAGCTCGCGCAGGGCTGTCATCGACGCGAACACGGCCGCCGCGCCCATCATGTCGAACTTCATCGCCGCATGCATGGCGTTCGAGGGCTTCAGGCTGATGCCGCCCGAGTCGTACATGATGCCCTTGCCGATGAGGGCGAGATGCCCGTCTGCGTCTTCGAGCGCCGTGCCGGCCGGGCGGTACGAGAGCTTGATCATGCGCGGTTCCTCGACGCTGCCGGCGTTGACGCCGAGCAGGCCGCCGGTGCCGAGCTCCATGAGCGCCTCGCGGTCGAAGATCTCGGCCTCGAGCCCGAACTCGGGGGCGAGCCTCTCGACGACCTCGGCGAACTTGACGGCACTGAGGTGGCGGGGCGGGGTGTTGGCGAGGTCGCGGGCGATCGCGGCGGTGCGGGCGAGGATCAGGCCCCGCTCGATGCCGTGCTCAGCGGCCCCAGCGTGCTCGTCGCCGACCCGCAGCATGAGCTCGTCGAGCGAGACCGTGCCCGGGTCGCTCTTGAGCGCGTCGTAGCGGTAGCGGGCCAGCAGGGCGCCCTCGATCGCGGCCTGCACGGCGACGTCTGCGTCCCAATCCGCCGCATCGTCGTCGCCCGAGCCCAGCAGTTCCGTGAGGTCGACGGCGAGGCTGCCCGCCTCCCTGGCCGCGCGCGTGAAGGCCGCGACGGCGTCGCGCAGCTGCGCGTCGGTCTCGATACCCGCTTTGCCGGTGCCCACGAGCACGCGCAGGGGCGACCCGGGCAGCAGCAGCGTCTGGTTCGCGGCACCGGTGAAGCCGGCCGCGGCGAGCGCCCCGCGGTCGACGCCGTCGAGGCCGGCGGGCAGCTCGCCGTCGGAGGCGACGAACACGGCGACCGCGCCGGGGTCGACCGCCGGCTGCGGGGAGATGCTGACGCGGGTGGTGCGCGCGAGCGAGGGGACGGGATCGAAAGCGGGATCAATCACAACAGTCATGGATGCAACCCTATCCCTCCATTCCCTCCCGGCGTTCCCACCCGCTCCCGGCACCCCTGTCCCCGCCTCCGTTCCCGCCCCGCCCCAGCTCTCACTCCTACAATCCGGGTCGAATTCTTACAGTGCGAGACGACTGCACTGTGCGACTTCGACCCGGACCCGATTTCGACCCGGACCCTGCGCGACCGGCAGGGGATCGGCCAGCACGCGATCGCGCTCAGTCCACCGCGAGCGCCGCGACAGGCGAGACGCGGATCGCTCGACGAGCCGGCGCCGCGGCCACCACGAGCGCGAGCACCGCACCGAACACGGCCACCCCCGCGAGGATCGGCCACGGGATCGTGGACGCCATGAGTCCCGTCCCGAATCCGAGGAGCGACTGGGCAGCGGCCCAGCCGTAGAACACTCCGAGCACCAGTCCGAAGCCGAGCGCGGTCAGCGTCATCTGCGCGCTCTCCGCGAGCACCATGCGCCGCACCTGCGCGCCGGTGAAGCCGAGCACGCGCAGCAGTCCGAGCTCCCGCGTGCGCTGCAGCATGCTCAGCGAGAGCGTGTTGACCATGCCCACCGCGGCGGTCACCGCTGAGAACCCGACGAGCCCCGTGAACACGGCGGTCGTGACGTCGAGGGTCTCTTCGAAGCCCGCGAGGGAGGGGTCGTTCTCCATGGCCTGCAGCGCCAGCATCTCGTAGCTCGCGAGCGCCACGGCGAACAGGGTCACCAGCGTCACCGCGATCACGAGGCCGATCGTGGCGCGGGCGCTGCGCTCCGGCGCCCGCGCCACGATCGGCCTCGTGATCGCGGTGACGCTGGTGACCCTGTTCGCCGTGGCGCTCGCGAGCTACG
>JASGDX010000197.1:0-6037 GCA_047606985.1 Leucobacter sp.
GGCCAGGCTCCGCCATCGGAGCCTGGCCGCCGTGCAGTCGGGAGGGTACGCCCTACTGGTCGTCGAGCGCCAGCGCGGTCTCGAGCGCCTTGCGCAGGCGATCATCGGCCTCGCCGTATGCGGACCAGTCGCCCTCCTGCATCGCCTGGTCCCGGTCGGCGATGGCCTGCTGCATCTCCTGCAGCGCCTCATCGAGGGTCGTACCAGACGATCCCGATCCGCTCTGCTGCCCGCTCCCGGAAGACGCGCCCCCTTCATCGGAGTCGCTGCCGCCCGTGTCACCGCTCTGCTCGCCGTCCTCGGGCGTCACCGGGACCTCGACACCGCCGTCGCCAGCGCTGGCTCCCGAGTTGCCCCCGAACAGCGAGTCCAGTGCCTCGTCGAGGGTGTCCTCGAAGGCGATCTGATCGCCGAACGCCACGAGCACCTTCTGCAGGATCGGGAAGCTCGTCCCGGACTTCGCCTGCACGTACACGGGCTGCACGTACAGCAGCCCGCCGCCCACCGGCAGTGTCAGCAGGTTGCCGCTGATCACCTGGCTCTCGCCCTGGCGCAGGATGTTCAGCAGGTTCGACACCTTCGAGTCGGTGGTGAAGCCGTTCTGCACCTGTCCCGGCCCCGGGATCGGATCGCCCTTGGGCAGCGTGAGCAGCTTGAGCGTGCCGTAGGAATCGGACACCTCGCCCGCGGTCGATCCGGCGTTGGAGTTCGCCGCGAGGTAGCCGGTGAGAATGTCGCGGGACCCCTCGCCCTGCTGATCGGGGATGTAGGTCGAGTAGATCGAGAAGCTCGGCTCGGCATCGGCCCCCGCCGCGAGGGTCAGGTAGTAGGGCGGCTGCGCGAGCTTCGCGACACCGGTCGCCGAGCTCGACACCGGGTCGTCGGGGGTGCGCCACTTGTCCTCGTCGGAGTAGAACGCGTCGGAGTCGGTGACGTGGTACTCCCCGAGCACCGAGCGCTGCACCTTGAACAGATCGCTCGGGTAGCGCACGTGGCTGAGCAGGTCGCCGCTCATCTCCGAGACGCTCTCGAGCGTGCCGGGGAAGATGTTGCCCCACGCCTTCAGCAGGGGGTCCTCGGCATCCCACGCGTACAGCTTCACCGAGCCGTCGTAGGCGTCGACCGTGGCCTTCACCGAGTTGCGGATGTAGTTGATCGGCTTGGACGTGGGATCGGTGCGCTGATTGTCGGCGTCCACCGTCAGGGCGTTCATGTCATTGACCTGCGAGTAGGGGTAGTCGGCCGAGGTCGTGTATCCGTCGATGATCCACACGATGCGGCCGTCGACCACCGAGGCGTACGGCGACTTGTCGATCGTGAGATAGGGGGCGACCTTCTGCACGCGCTCCACCGGGTTGCGGTCGTAGAGGATCTGCGATCCCTCCACCACCGCTCCCGACAGGAGCACCTCCATGTCCTGGAACTTCAGCGCGTAGATGAGCTTCGTGAAGAGGTTGCTCAGCTCCGGGCCGCCGTCGCCCGAGAAGGTCGTCATGTTCTGGCGCCCTGCAGGAGCATCCGCGGCCGCTTCGTCAGTGCCGGCCGCTTCGTCAGTGCCGGCGGACTCGTCGGCGCCAGTCGCCTCGTCGGTACCGGCGGACTCGTCGGCGCCGGTCGTCTCGGTGCTGGTGGTCTCGGCGCCAGTCGCCTCGTCGGCCGGCTCGTCGACGACGGTCTCGTCGGCGCCCGTCTCGGCCGGCTCGGCGTTGTCGGCCGTCGCCTCGGCGTTGCTCTCCGCATCGGCGGGGAAGTCGAGCTCGATCGACTTCGAGCGGTTGCCTCCGACGATCGAGTACTCGGGCGAGTCCATGCCGAAGTAGACGCGCGGCTCGAACTCGCCGAGCTTGCCGCTGGTGGGGATCCCGTTCTCGAGGAATACCGGCTCGCCGCCGGGCGAGCGCTGGTTGCCGTAGGCCGCGACCAGACCGTAGCCGTGGGTGTAGACGAGCGTGCGGTTGTACCAGCCGCTCTGATCGCTGATGTCGATGTCGCGGATCGCCGACACCGTGTCCTCCACGCGCCCATCGATCTCGTAGCGATCGACGTTGAGCGACGACGGGAACTGGTAGTACTGGCGGATCTGCTCGAGCTGAGCGAAGGTCGGCGAGACGACCTCGGGGTCGATGATGCGGATGTTCGCCGTCGTCTCGGCGTCGTTGCGCAGCGCGCCCTTCTCGGCGTCGGTCACCGCCTCATAGCGCTCCGTCTCGACGGAGTCGATGCCGTAGGCGGCTCGCGTCGCCTCGATGTTGCGCCCGATGTACTCGGCTTCGAGGCTCTTCTCGTCCGGACGCACCTGGAACTGCTGCACGGCCCAGGGATAGCCGATGCCCAGCACGATGCTGGAGACCAGGAAGAGCGCAGCACCCACCACGGGCAGGCGCCACTTGCCCGTGAAGGCGGTGGCGAGGAAGAGCACGGCGACGATCACCGCGATCCCGGCCAGGATCTGCTTGCCGGGGATGACGGCGTGCACGTCTTGGAACAGCGCGCCCGTCCATCGCCCGCTCGAGGCGGTCAGCGACGCGTACTGGTCGAGCCACAGGCTCGCTGCCTGCAGCAGCAGGTAGAGCGTGGCGAGCACCGCGGCCTGGATGCGCGTCGCCTTCGAGACGCGCACGTCGCGGCCTGCGAAGGAGATGCCCCCGTAGAGGTAGCTCGTCGCGACGCCCGCGACGAGCGAGACCAGGATCACCGCCGAGGCGAAGGCCGCGATTCCGCGGAGCATCGGGAGATCGAAGAGGAAGAAGGAGATGTCGAGCCCGAACTGCGCGTCCTTCTCCCCCGCTGCCTCGCCGTTGAGCCACAGCAGCGCGCGCTGCCACTGCGTGGCGGTGCTGAAGCCCGCGAAGACGCCGATCACCGCGGGCAGCGCCCATTTGACGAGGCGACGCAGCGGCTCGAACAGCTCCTGGTAGCGGTCGAGCTGCGCCGTGAGACGGGCGTAGACGGGTCGCCTGCGGTAGGCGATGTCGACCGCGAAGAATACCGGGACCGCCATGCAGACGAAGCCGATGGCGAACATCGCTCCCGCTGCGATCCACTGGGTGGTCAGCACGGGCAGGTAGCCGAGCTGCCGGTACCACAGCACCTCGGTGAGCACCGCCGCGACGGCGAGGAAGCCGAGGATCAGCACCACCACCAGGATCACGGTGATGGCGAGCGGCGAGATTCGGCGCTGACGAGCCTGAGCGGGTGCGTTCTGGTCGGTCACGTCTCTGTATATCTTCCTGTCCGGAGCGCGCCTTCAATGGGCGCAGGGCGGGGTCTCCACCACCCTATCGGGCACCCCTGGCAAAGCACTCCGCGCCGCGGGTCGCCTGCTCACCCGCCCGCTTCGACGCCTTCGACGCCGCAGCGCTCGATTCCCGCGGGCTCGCCCCCCGCCGCTGCGGCCTCGATCGCGGAGACGGCCTCCTCGAGCGTGTCCACCGGCGCGATGCGCAGGCCTGGAGGCAGTTGCTCCGGCAGGTCGGCGCAGTTCTCGACCGGCATGAGGAACAGGTCGCTGCCGGCCCGCTGCGCGGCCCACATCTTCTGGTCGAGGCCTCCGATCGCCCCGACGCGCCCGTCGTCGGACATGGTGCCCGTGCCGCTCACCGTGAGGCCGTCGAGCATCTCGCCCGGAGTCAGCCGGTCGAGGATCGCGAGCGCGAACACGAGGCCTGCGCTCGGTCCGCCGATCTGCGAGAGGTTGATATCGACCTGAGCAGGCAGCTCGTAGGAGGTGGCGATCGTCACTCCGATCAACGGCTCCTCGCCGCCCTCGGGCGCGCGCGGCTCGAGCACGAGCTCGCGCTCGGCGCCGTCGCGCAGGATCCCGAACCGCAGCTCTCCCCCGGCGCCGGCCTCGGCGATGCGGTCGCGCAGCGCGGCGAAATCCGCGACGGGCTCGCCGTCGATCTCGGCGATCACGTCTCCCGGTTCGAGCACCCCGTCGGCGGGGCCGCCATCGGAGACCCCGGCCACCGTCAGCTGCGCGCCGACCTCCTCTCCGAGCTCGCGGAACGCGGCGGCGGCGGCCTGCGCCTGCGAGCCGTCCATGAGCGCGGTGTTCTCGGTCTCGCGCTGCTCGACCGTCATGCCGGAGGGATAGAACTCCGAGACGGGGGCGACCCGACGGGACGGATCGAACAGTGCGGGCACCAGCGACAGCCAGCTCTGCGGGCGATCGGGATCGCCCAGGATCGACACCGTGAGCAGGTTGAGCTCGCCCGAGGTCGGATAGGTCTCGGCGTCTTCGATCGCGACGACCGGCACGGAGCGATCGTCGACCGGCGTCTCGCCGAGCGTGTCGACCACCGGTCCCGGCTGCTCGATCGCGTACGGCGACGGCACGACGGACGCCAGCAGCACGAGGCACGCCAGCACCGCGATCCCGAGCAGCATGCGCATCCTGCGCCGCTCGCGCCTCTCGTCGAGCACGGGCCCGCCCCTTCCCATCGCGCCTCGGAGACGCGGCTGTTCGCAGTCGGCGCAACGGAAATCGCCGAGCGACGGTCAATCTAGCAGGCGGATCTGACCGCCGTGCCGTACCGTGGTCAGCAGCCGCGGCGGAGGATCAGCGCCCGAGCGGCGGACGACCGGAGGAGCGGGTTGATGAGCGCGAACGAGGACAACGCGGGCGGCGGCCAGGGCCGGGGCGACGACTTCGAGGAGCTGCAGCGCATGCTCCGCGACATGCTCTCGGGGGGCGGGGCCGATGCCGGGATGGATCCCGAGCAGTTCGCGAAGGCGGCGGGCCTGCCGGTCGACCCGCAGGCGCTGCGCGGGCTCTTCAGCACGCTGCAGGGGGCCATGCAGCACCCGTCCGAGGGCATCGACTGGTCGGCGGCGCGGCGCACCGCGATCGAGGTGGCGAGCGAGGGATCGGGATCGGGATCGGGCGATCCCGCCCCGGCGGAGCGCGCATTCCCCGTGGCCGCGCTCTGGCTCGACGAGGCGACCGAGCTCGGCCCCACGCCTGACGCACCGCGCACGCTGAGCCGCATCGAGTGGGTGCAGCAGTCGATCGACACCTGGGTCGGGTTCGCCGAGCCGGTCGCCGAGTCGATCACGCTCGCGCTCATGGACGCGCTGCACAGCCAGATGCCGGAGGAGCTGAGCGGGGCGCTGCGCGGAGCCGCGCCGATGCTGCGCAGCGTGGGCGGCGCCCTGTTCGCGGTCCAGCTCGGCACGATCGTCGGCCGGCTCTCGGGCGAGGTGGTGTCGGCCGGCGACATCGGCATCCCGCTGCTCTCGGGGCCCGGCCGCGAGGGCGGAGCGCTGCTCCCCGGAGGAGCGGCGGCGTTCGCCGAGGGGCTGGACCAGGACGCCGAGGCGGTGACGCTGTACCTTGCGGTGCGCGAACTGGCCCACGCCAGGCTGTTCAGGCATACGAAGTGGCTGCGACTGCACCTCGTGAGCGCTGTCGCCGAGTACGCGCGCGGGATCCGCATCGACACCGACCGCATCGAGGAGCTGGCGCGGGGGATCGACCCGGAGAGGCCCGAGCAGATCCAGGAGCTCATCGCCGACGGAGCGCTCATCCCCCCGAAGACGGAGGCGCAGGAGGCGGCGCACGCTCGGCTCGAGACCATGCTCGCCCTCGTCGAGGGATGGGTCGACGTGGTCACGGCCGACGCGGCGAAGCGCCTCCCCGGCGCCGATGCGATCGCGGAGATGGTGCGGCGCCGGCGGGCGACGGGAGGGCCTGCGGAGCACGCCTTCGGCGCCCTCGTCGGCCTCGAGCTGCGGCCGCGCAAGCTGCGCGAGGCCGCGGCGCTGTGGCGCCTCGTGGCCGAGCGCAGCGACATCGCGACGCGCGACGGGCTCTGGGCGCATCCCGATCTGCTGCCGACCGCGGAGGAGATCGAGCATCCGGCCAGGCTGCTGGAGCGGCTGGGACTCGCGGGAGCGGCACCCGACGCCGCGACGGACGACTTCGACGCCGCCCTCGCGCAGCTGCTCGACGGGGAGCTGCCGCCGCACGCCGGAGGCGAGGACGGCATCGGCGGGGCGACCGGGCCCGATGGGAACGGCGGCGGGAGCGGCGGCA
>JASGDX010000198.1:0-10555 GCA_047606985.1 Leucobacter sp.
CCCGGAGGTCGGGCCTGTGAACAACCCGAATCGCGCGGAGGAGGACGGCGAGGCTGCTCTCGACAGCGGCGCTCCCGTGCCCGATGTCTCTGGCTCAGGCGTTTCCGAGGCCGGGGTTCCGGGGGGCGAGATCTCCGCGACCGGGGCTCTCACGCCCGATGTCCCTGGCGCCGATGTTCCCGGCACTCCCGGTGCTCCCGGTGCAGCGCAACCCGGCGCCTCCGACACCGCGCTTCCCGGCCGCGCCGACGCCGAGGGCTGGCGGCGCCTCCATCCCCTCTCGCCGCTGCTGCGCGGCGGTCTCGTGCTGCTGGTGATCGCCGGCATCGTGTTCGCGAATTTCCGGGACCGCCTCGTCGAGATGTTCTTCGTCGGCGGTGTACTGGGCGGAGGCGATGGCTCCGACGTCGACATCTCCTCCGAGGGCGGCGACGTGGTCGACCTCGTCGAGTACCTGGCGGATCAGGGGCTGCTGCTCGTCGTGCTCGCAGCCGTGCTCGGCGCGATCCTGCTGATCGTGCTCGGATCGTGGGTCGCGTGGCGGTTCTCCACCTATCGGATCACCGGCGAAGCCGTGGAGGCGCGGCGCGGCATCGTGTTCCGCAACCACCGCCGGGCTCCGCTCGAGCGGATCCAGAGCGTCAACCTGCAGCGATCGCTGCTGGCGCGCGCACTCGGGCTCACCAAGATCGAGGTGCTCACCGCCGGTCAGGGGGGCAAGGTCGAGCTGGCGTTCCTCGGGCATCGCGACGCGAAGCTCGTGCGCGAGCAGATC
Source organism: Leucobacter sp. (assembly GCA_047606985.1). Lineage (GTDB taxonomy): Bacteria > Actinomycetota > Actinomycetes > Actinomycetales > Microbacteriaceae > Leucobacter. The sequence continues at coordinate 776 of JASGDX010000198.1, forward strand.
ATCCGGCGCGCGGCTGCGAAGCGTGAGGAGAAGCTCTCCGGGAGGGCCGGCGGCTCGGCCGCCCCGTTCGCGGGGGCGCAGTCCGAGGCCGCGCCCGCTCCCGCCGCGCTCGGGTCGAATCCGCCCGGGAGCATCGACGCGCTCGAGGCTCCGGTCTCCGTCGACTTCGCGGGGCGCGCTTACGCCCCCGCGGGCGACCCGCTCATGGCGCGGGCGCAGGACTTCGCCGACGCCGACATCGATCCTGAGGCCGCGGCGGCGCACGCGCTGGTGCGTGTGCCGGTCGGCAGGCTCATCGGCAGCATCGCCCTCGGTTGGGAGGCGGTGATCACCGTGATCGTGCTCGCTGTGATCGTGGTCGGCGGCGCCGTGTTCACCCCGGCGCTGATCCTCGGCGTGATCCCGCTGCTCCTGGTCATGGCGAGCATCACCTTCGGCCAGTTCAACAAGGGCTTCAACTTCACGCTCTCGCGAGGCCGCGACTCGGTGCGCACCGGATCGGGCCTCACCTCCACCACGACCGAGTCGATCCCGTTCGGACGCATCCACGCCGTCGAGGCCAGGCAGCCGCTGCTGTGGCGCCCGTTGGGGTGGTGGCGCGTCCGCATCACCACCGCCGGGCACTCGGTCGCGCAGGGCGGGCAGAACGCCACCCAGAACGTCGTGCTGCCGGTCGGCGCCGAACCCGATGTCCTGCGGGTCGTCGAGACGCTGCTGCCCGGCGTGGGCGACGAGGAGCACGAGATCTCCGGGCTGCGCGACGGGCTCACCGGCGGCGGCGTCGACTATCTGCGGGCGGGCCCCCGAGCCGGCTGGGTGCTGTGGTGGGGCCGCCGCCGCGCGGGCGCCCGTATCGTCGACTCCGACTCCCCTGGCGCCACCCTGCGCATCCGACGCGGCGTACTCACCCGCTCGCTCTCGGTCATGCCAGTGGTGCGCGCCCAATCGGTGCAGCTGCGGCGTCCGCTCGTGCATCGCCTGCTCGGCCTCGCCTCCGTGCAGGCGCACACGGTGCTGGGGCCCGTTCGCATGGAGATGCGCGGCCTCGAACTGGAAGCGGCGCGACGGTTCTTCGACGAGCTCGCCGCCACGGTGCTGCGAGTGCAGGGGGCTGAGGCTCAGGGAACCGAAGCGCGGGTCCTCGCCGCCGCTGTCACGGATGCAGTTGCCGTCGCGGGAGCCGGAACCGCTGTGGAAGCCGGAACCGGAATCCCCGATCTCGCCGAAACGGCTTCTGCCCCTGCCCTTGCCCCTGCCGATGTCCCCGGTCCCGTGCCGAGTGCGTGCGCCGCTGAATCCCGGGATGCTGGCGCCGCGGAGGAGGAGCGGCGATGAACGCGGCAGCATCGCGGCTCGGGGTCGGCGTGATCGGAGCAGGCAGGGTCGGTCCCGTGCTCGCCAAGGCGCTCGCAGGCGCAGGTCACGCGGTCACGGGCATCTCCGCGATCAGCGAGGAGAGCCGGGAGCGGGCGGAGGATCTGCTGCCGGGCGTGCCGCTGCTCGAACCCGCCGAGGTGGTGCGCCGATCCGAGCTCGTGCTGATCGCGATCCCGGGGCCCGAACTGACCGGCCTGGTGAGCGGTCTCGCAGCGCTCGGGGCGTGGCAGCCCGGCCAGCTGGTCATCCACACGGCGCCCGAGCACGGCATCGGCGTGCTCTCGCCGGCGCTCACCGCGGGAGCGATCCCGCTCGCCCTGCACCCCGCCATCGTGTTCACCGGCACGAGCCTCGACCTCGCGCGCCTCTCCGGCGCGACGGTGGCCGTCACCGCGCCGGCGCCGGTACTGCCGATCGGCCAGGCGCTCGCCGTGGAGATGGGGGCCGAACCTGTGATCGTCGCGGAGCAGGACCGTCCGGCCTACGCCGAGGCCATCGCGGCGGCCACCGACTTCTCCCGCGCCGTGGTACGGCAGGCGGCCGACGCGCTGCGCGCCATCGGCGTCGAGCGTCCCGATCGGGCCGTCGGCGGCGTGGTGCGCGCCGCGGTCGAGGAGGAGCTCATCGCAGCGGCCGGCGCCGATCCCGACCCTCGCGAGTAACCGGCGCTGACCGCCGGAGACGGGACCTCCTCGCAGTCCGTCATCCTGTGGCTTCTTCGTCCTGCGGAATGACGAAAATCGAAGACCGTCAGAGCGTCCAGAGCGGGGAATCCGCGGAGTGGGAGCGCGGGTAGGATGGATCGGTACGCCGAGATCCGGATCGGGCCTGCCCGAGCCGGTCACGCCCCACCTACGGAGGATCCCGCCATATGAGCGCTCAGAACGAGCAGGACGCACCGATCGCCACCGAAGAGGAGATCTTCGAGCAGAAGCGGGTGCGGCTCGAGAAGCGCGACAGGCTGAACGCGGACGCCGACCTCGCTGGCGGTGCCTACCCCGTCGTGGTGCCCGTCACCGCGACGATCCCCGAGGTGCGCGCGAAGTGGGGACACCTCGAGGAGACGCCCGACAGCCTGAGCGGCGAGACCGTCGGCATCGCCGGCCGCGTGGTGTTCCAGCGCAACACCGGCAAGCTGTGCTTCGCCTCGCTGCAGGCGGGCGACGGCACCCGCATCCAGGCGATGATCAGCCTCGCCGGCGTCGGCGAGGAGTCGCTCGCGGCCTACAAGGAGCTCGTCGACCTCGGCGATCACCTCTTCGTGAGCGGCGAGGTCATCTCCAGTCGCCGCGGCGAGCTCTCCGTCATGGCGGACGAGTGGCGGATCGCCGCCAAGGCTCTCGCACCGCTCCCCAACATGTACGCGGAGCTCAGCGAGGAGACGCGGGTGCGCCAGCGCTACCTCGATCTCATCCAGCGCAGGCAGGCCCGCACCAACGTCGTCACCCGCGCCCGCACTATGGCGAGCCTGCGGCAGACCTTCGCCGAGCGCGGCTTCATCGAGGTCGAGACCCCGATGCTGCAGACCATGCACGGCGGCGCCTCGGCCCGGCCGTTCGTCACGCACTCCAACGCGTTCGACACCGAGCTCTACCTGCGCATCGCCCCCGAGCTCTACCTCAAGCGCGCCGCCGTCGGCGGGCTCGAGCGCGTCTTCGAGATCAACCGCAACTTCCGCAACGAGGGCGCCGACTCCACCCACAGCCCCGAGTTCGCGATGCTCGAGTCGTATCAGGCCTACACCGACTACAACGGGATCGCCGACCTCACCCAGGCGCTCATCCAGAACGCGGCGCTCGCCGTCAACGAGGGCACGGAGCGCGAGGGCACCCACGTGGTCGAGTGGGCCGACGGCACGCTCTTCGACCTCGGCGGCGACTGGGACCGCATCTCGATGTACGGCACGCTCTCCGAGGCCGCCGGCCGGGAGATCACCCCCGAGACCTCCGTCGACGAGCTGCTGGCGCTGGCCGAGGCCGAGGGCGTCGAGGTGCGCCTGCCCAACCACGGCAAGCTCGTCGAGGAGCTCTGGGAGCACTTCGTGAAGGGCGGCCTCGCCCGGCCCACCTTCGTCATGGACTTCCCGGTCGAGACCAGCCCGCTCACCCGCCACCACCGCTCCATCCCCGGGGTCGTCGAGAAGTGGGATCTCTACGTGCGCGGCTTCGAGCTCGCCACGGGCTACTCCGAGCTCGTCGATCCCGTCGTGCAGCGCGAGCGCTTCGTGCAGCAGGCCGCCGAGGCGGCCCGCGGCGACGACGAGGCCATGGGCGTCGACGAGGACTTCCTGCGCGCCCTCGAGCACGGCATGCCCCCGTCGGGCGGCATGGGGATGGGGATGGACCGGCTGCTCATGGCGCTGACGGGTCTCGGGATCCGCGAGACCATCCTGTTCCCGCTCGTCAAATAACGGGCGCAGCTACGTCGGTGGCAGCCCGCGTGAGCGCTCTCAACAGAGAGAACATGACGCGGACGCAGCGCACCCGCGTTTTCGAAAATTCCGGAGATTCCGGATTCGGCTCGAACCTCACTCAGGCGCTCGTGCAGCTCACTATTGTTATGCCTCACCAATGAGCTCGTCCATCGGTTTCGAAGCTATCGAGATCAGGACAGATTTGGTGCGTGATACAGGTCTCGAAAGTGAAGGAGCTTTTCAAATTGAAAGTGTCTAAAGTTATGAGAGCACTGGCAGCAGGTGCTGTTTGTGTCGGGCTCACGGTCGGGTGGGCCTCCGCGGCCGAAGCCGCGACGGGAACCGGGCGAGTCATCGCCGATCCTTGCCTGAATCTGCGGCAGTCGGCCAGCTCCAGCGCAGCGGTGCTGGGGTGCATCCCGAAGAACACAACGGTCACCATTCAGTGCACCGCTTCCGGCAGTTCGATGACGGGACCCTACGGGGCTACCAAGATCTGGGACAAGGTTACGTGGAACGGGAAGACCGGCTACGTGACCGACGCCTACATCTACACCGGTACGAACTCGGCCGTGGCATCAGGCTGCTCGTCAGCTCCTCCGCCCGCCTCCTCACGGGAGTCGAAGGCGGTGAGCTGGGCGTACACGCAGATCAACCTCAAGAGCACTGCTTACAACGGCTGGTGTGAGAGATTCGTCGAGAACGCCTACGGCACCAGCCTTAGGTACCGCAGCGCACTCATCGCCTTCAACTCTCTGAAGAGTGCGGGCAAGATGAGCTACAGCAAGACCAATATCCCCGCGGGTGCGCTGGTCTTCTCTCGCAATCCATACGACGGGGGAGATGGGCACGTCATCCTGTCGCTCGGAAAGGGGAAGTTCGCCAATCCTCTGTCCACTGTGAGAGAGACGACCAGTCCGACCGGGGGCATCAACGGTGCCACCTTCCTTGGCTGGGCGCCGGCTCCCTCGAACTGGCCGGGTCGGTAGCCCGTCGCACGAGCCCGTGTGTTGCTGGTGCTCCACTGGAGCCTCAGCAGCACACGGGCTTTCTGGCGCACGGACACGCAATCACGGCCTTGGGCGGCACAGCGGGCACAGGAAGTGCCAGGGCACGACCGTTAGACTCGGTGCACTATGGAGAACTGGTGGCTGAACGCGCTGTGGTCGTTGACCCCGACAGTGCTGATCGGGCTCTTCTTCTGGCTCGTGCTGCGCCTCATCCTCCGAGCCGATCGCACCGAGCGGCGCATCTACCAGCAGATCGAGGACGAGGAGCGGGCGAAGGCCGGCCTTCCGCTCAGGGACGAGCGCTGATCCCTCGCGCCCGCTGATCCTCCGCGCCGGCCGAGCCGCGCGCTTCCCGACGGCGAACGGGATCGGCGGGCCCCACCGGATCACGTCGGGTCCCGCCGCACCGATAGAGTGAGGTGCAACCGGGTGCTCGCGCCGCCCGGCCGGCCGCGGAGGGAGGCGGTATGGATCTCGACTGGATGCAGGTCAACTGGCCATACGCCTGGACCTTCGCGTTCCTGATCATCGACAACGTCATCAGGATCGTCGCGCTGTTCGTGATCCCGCGCAATCGTCGCCCCACCTCCGGCATGGCCTGGCTCATGGCCATCTTCGCCCTCCCGGTGCCCGGCCTGCTGCTGTTCCTCGTGATCGGCAGCAAACGGCTCCCGCGCAAGAGGGAGCAGAAGCAGGAGGCGATCAACCACTTCGTCGCCCAGCTCTCCGAGCGCGAGGAGCATACCCTCGTCACCCCTCCCGATCGCCTGTACCCCGGCCTCGACAGCGCGGTGAAGCTGGGCCGATCCCTCGGCGCGCAGCCGATGCTGCGCGGCAACGGCGCCACGCTCTGCATCGACTACGAGGAGTCGCTCGCGCGGATGGCCGAGGCGATCCGCTCCGCGCGCGACTACGTGCACGTCGAGTTCTACATCCTCGTGCACGACGAGACCACGGACGATGTGTTCTCGGCGCTGCGCGAGGCGGTGGCGCGAGGGGTCAGGGTGCGCGTGCTGCTCGACCACATCTCGGCGGTGCGCAATCCGGGCGCCAAGCGCACCGCGCGCAGCCTCACCGGCATGGGGGCCGACTGGGCGTACATGCTGCCCGTGCGCCCGTGGAGAGGCGAGTACCAGCGCCCCGATCTGCGCAATCACCGCAAGCTGCTCGTAGTCGACGGGCGGATCGGATTCATGGGATCCCAGAACCTCGTCGACTCGAGCTACAACAAGCCCTCCAACCGCCGCCGCGGGCTCCACTGGAAGGACCTGATGGTGCGAGTGGAGGGTCCCATCGTGCTCGGCCTCGAAGCGGTGTTCCAGGGCGACTGGTATCTGGAGACGGGGGAGTATCTGGCTCAGCTCGCGGAACCCCCGTTCGAGACGGAGATGCCGGGCGAGCTCGACTGCCAGATCGTGCCGAGCGGTCCGGGGTACGCGGGGGAGAACAACCTGCAGGTGTTCGTGTCGCTGCTCTACGCGGCACAGCGCCGCATCAGCATCACGAGCCCCTACTTCGTGCCGGACGGCTCAATCATGAACGCGCTGCGCGCGGCGACGGCGCGCGGAGTCGACGTGGAGCTCTTCGTATCGGAGACGGGCGATCAGGCCGTCGTCTATCATGCGCAGCGCTCGTACTATGAGGAGCTGCTGCGAGCCGGGGTGCGGATCTGGATGTTCCGCCCGCCCTACATCCTGCACTCGAAGCACTTCACGATCGACGACGCGGCCGCTGTCGTGGGCTCCTCGAACATGGACCAGCGATCATTCGGCCTCAACATGGAGATCTCGATGCTGGTGCACGGCAGCGAATTCGTGCGCGAACTGGACGCGGTGAGCGACTACTACCGGGCGAACTCGCGTGAGCTGACGCTGGAGGAATGGGTGAAGCAGCCGCTTCGATCGCAGCTGCTCGACGGGCTCGCCCGCCTCACCTCCGCCCTGCAGTAGGGCGCCCCGCGGCTGTGCGATGCGGCCATTGCGTAACCCGGCGGGGAGTCGGTTTTGGTTTTCCCCCGCGATTGTGCAAGCATTCCACTACCGCATCCGACGGAAGGAATCGCAATGGCGCGCAAGGCCGTTTCCCCTGTACCAGACGAGACCGCATCGAGCTCCACCGGCTCGACCGAGGAGGTCGCGAGCTCAGAGACCCCCGCGGCCAAGCCGCGGAGGACCACGACCAAAGCCGCGGCGTCGAGCGCCGCGAAGCCGAGGGCCGCGGCGTCGCGCTCCAAGAGCACCTCCACCCGCGCGAAGACCGCTGCCGCGAAGCCGGCGGCGAAGGCGTCAGCCGCGAAGGCGTCGGAGGCGAAGGCCGATCCCGCGCCCGCGAAGCCGGCTCCCAAGCCCGCCGCCAAGAAGCCGCTGACCCGCAGCAAGCGCACGCGCAAGCGCCCCGTCACCGGACCGGTCTCCATCGGGCGCAGCGGCTTCACCAAGCTCAAGAACATCTCGGAGATCCGCCACTACCTGCGCACCAGCGACACCCCCGTGTTCTTCGTCGGCGCCACGGCGTTCAACCTGCTGGGCCTCGACCGCTGGGTGCGCGGCTTCTCCTTCATCTCCTACTACGACAGCTGGGACGGCAACCACCCGCGCGTGTTCACTCCCAGCGACAAGCCCTACATCGAGTTCGAGAGCGGCGAGCAGATCAACAACTGGCTGCTGAGCAACCACGAGGTGCGCGCCCACATCGAGCGCCGCACCCCTCCTGGCGTGCGGCCCCAGATCGTGATGGTGTTCTTCGACGAGGAGACCGAGCGCATCTGCGACGAGCTCGACTACGAGCTCATCCTGCCGAGCCACGAATTGCGCGAGCGCCTCGACTCGAAGATCGTGACCACCCAGATCGCCGATTCGGTCGGAGTGCCGAGCGTGCCCAACGTGCTCACCACCGTCGACGACTGGGACGAACTCGTCAAGGTCACCGACGAGGCCGGTCTGGGGCAGGATCTCGTGATCCAGACCGCCTACGGCGACTCGGGCAAGACCACCTACTTCGTGACGAGCGAGGCCGAGTTCGCCGCGATCGCCGACGAGGTCACCGGGGTTGAGATCAAGGTGATGAAGCGGATCAACAACCGCCCCATCGCGATCGAAGCCGTGCTCACCCGCCAGGGCACCGTGGTCGGCCCGTGCATGACGGAGATCACGGGACACGCCGATCTCACCCCGTACCGCGGCGGCTGGGCCGGGAACGAGATGTTCCCGACGGTGCTCGACGACGACAGCCGCCACGCGGCGATCGCACTCGTGCGCAAGCTCGGCGACCGGCTCGGCAAAGAGGGGTACCGCGGCTTCTTCGAGGTCGACGTGCTGCTCGACACCGATACCGGCGACGTGTACCTGGGTGAGCTCAACCCTCGCGTCAGCGGGGCATCGGCCATCACGAACGTGACCGCGGGCGCCTACGCCGACGTGCCGCTCTTCGCCTTCCATCTGCTCGAGTACTCCGGCATCGACTTCGAGATCGACATCGACGAGATCAATGCCCGCTGGGAGGAGCTCGCCTCGGAGGACGAGTGGAGCCACATGGTGATCAAGCACACCAGCAACACCGTGGAGCGCATCGACGCGGCGCCCCGCACGGGCCGGTACTCGCTCGATCACTACGGCAATCTGGTGTACACCCACCACGACTACGACTGGCATCTGCTCGGCAACGAGTCGGACGCCTTCTACCTCCGCATCTACAAGGAGGGCGACTACCGTTGGAAGGGCGCTGACCTGGGCATTCTGGTCACCAAGGCGCACCTCGAGGCGAGCCACGGCGGTCTGACGCTCCACGCGAAGTACCTGATCGATGCGATCCGGGGCATGTACCGGGTCACCCCGATCGAGGGCGGCGAGCCGGCTCCGAAGCCTGCACCGGCCAAGGGCAAGTAGTCGTTCGTGGGATACTGAACGGATGAATGCTGAGACTGGATATGGGTTGAACGGTCCGACGACGGGATTCATCCAGGTCGTTCCCCCGCTCGATCAATGGCAGGTCACACCGTACCTGCAATGGTCGATGCAGAACATTCAGTCGTTCCTCCCCGTGCACCAGATCGGGCGGGGCGCCCGGACCGCCGAGTTCGTGCAGCGCCCCGCCGATCTGGGGGCTCTCTCCGTGCCTCATCCGTGGGAGGAGCGCTCCGCCACCTTCACCGAGGTGATGCAGTCGACCTTCACCGACGGCTGGATGGTGACGCATCGCGGCGCCATCATCGGCGAGCAGTACCAGGGCACGCTGCTGCCCGGTGGCATGCACCTGCTCATGTCGGTGTCGAAGTCGCTCACGGCGACGACGGCCGGCCTGCTCTCCGCCAGCGGTGAGCTCGACCTCGACAGCCCCGTGACCCGCTACGTGCCCGAGCTCGCCGGCTCGGGCTACGACGGGGCGCTCGTGCGTCACCTCGTCGACATGCGCACCGGGGTGCACTTCTCCGAGGAGTACCTCAACGAGGACGCGGAGGTGCGCCTGCTCGAGGAAGCGATCGGCTGGGCGCCGAAGAAGCACCCCCAGGTGCCCGACTCGCTGCTCGGCTTCCTCGCCACGCTCGGCCAGGACGGGCCCCACGGCCGCGCGTTCGACTACAAGTCGTGCGAGACCGATGCGCTGGGCTTCGTGATCCAGGGTGCGGTCGGCCGCCACACGGCCGACGTGATGTCGGAGCGGCTGTGGCAGCCGATGGGCGCCGAATTCGACGCGCACGTGGGCATCGACAGCGTAGGATCGGGCATGTTCGACGGCGGGGTCTCGGCCGCCATGCGCGATCTCGCCCGCTTCGGGCACCTGTTCGTGAGCGGGGGTCGTGCGCTCGACGGCGCGCAGGTGGTCCCCGAGTGGTGGGTCGACGACACCTTCGCGGGCGGCCCCGACTCGCGCGAGGCCTTCGCAGCCTCGCCCGAGCCGACGCTCATGCCGTTGCGGTACATGCCGCCCGGCATGAGCGTCGGCTCGGGCGAGGCTCGAAGGCCTCGCGCGAGTCGGGGCCGC
>JASGDX010000199.1:0-6399 GCA_047606985.1 Leucobacter sp.
CAGGACGCGATGGCGCCGGTACGGCACTGGGGCAGAGCTCCGCGGCCCGGCGCCGCGGCCCGGCACCGCGGCGCGCGGGATGCCGAGAGCGCACGAAGCGGCTCAGTAGAAGAGCCCACGCAAAAGCGGGGCCGCACCCGAAGTGCGGCCCCGCTTCCGAGTCGGCTCAGCCGAGCCGGCGGATCGGACTCAGAAGTCCATGCCGCCGGTCGGGTCGCCGGCCGGAGCCGCAGCGGGCTCGGGCTTGTCGGCGACGACGGCCTCGGTGGTGAGGAAGAGACCGGCGATCGACGCGGCGTTCTGCAGCGCCGAGCGGGTCACCTTGGCGGGATCGAGGATGCCCTGCGCGGCCAGGTCGCCGTACTCGCCGGTCGCGGCGTTGAGGCCGTGGCCGAGCGGGAGGTTGGCAACGCGGTCGGCCACAACGCCCGGCTCGAGACCGGCGTTCTGCGCGATCTGGCGCAGCGGGGCCTCGATCGCAGCCTGCACGATCTTGGCGCCCACGGCCTCGTCGCCCGAGAGGCCGAGGCCGTCGAAGACGTCCTTGCCTGCCTGGATCAGCGCGACGCCGCCGCCGGGCAGCACGCCCTCCTCGACAGCCGCCTTCGCGTTGCGCACCGCGTCCTCGATGCGGTGCTTACGCTCCTTGAGCTCGACCTCGGTCGCGGCACCCGCCTTGATGACGGCGACGCCGCCGGCGAGCTTCGCGAGGCGCTCCTGCAGCTTCTCGCGGTCGTAATCGCTGTCGGTGTTCTCGATCTCGCGACGGATCTGCTGCACGCGGCCCTGGATCTGCTCCTCTTCACCGCCGCCCTGGACGATGGTGGTCTCGTCCTTGGTGATGATGACCTTGCGCGCGGTGCCGAGCATGTCGAGGGTCGCGTTCTCGAGCTTGAGGCCGACCTCCTCGCTGATCACGGTGCCGCCGGTGAGGATCGCGATGTCCTGCAGCATGGCCTTGCGGCGATCGCCGAAGCCGGGGGCCTTGACGGCGGCCGACTTGAAGATGCCGCGGATCTTGTTGAGCACGAGGGTGGCGAGCGCCTCTCCCTCGACGTCCTCGGCGATGATGAGGAGCTGCTTGCCCGACTGGATCACGGGATCGACGACGGGGAGCAGGTCCTTGATGTTGGAGACCTTGCTGTTGACGATGAGGATGTAGGGATCCTCGAAGACCGCCTCCTGGCGATCGGCGTCGGTGACGAAGTAGGCCGACAGGTAGCCCTTGTCGAAGCGCATGCCCTCGGTCAGCTCGAGCTCGGTGCCGAAGGTGTTGGACTCCTCGACGGTGACCACGCCCTCCTTGCCGACCTTGTCGATGGCCTCGGCGATGAGCTGGCCGATCTGCTCGTCGGCGGCCGAGATCGAAGCGGTCGCGGCGATCTCGTCGGTGGTCTCGATCTCCTTGGCGTTCTCGAGCAGCTTCGCCGAGACGGCGGCGACGGCCTTCTCGATGCCCTTCTTGATCGCGATCGGGTCGCTGCCGGCGGCCACGTTGCGCAGACCCTCGCGCACGAGCGCCTGGGCGAGCACGGTCGCGGTGGTGGTACCGTCGCCCGCGACGTCGTCGGTCTTCTTCGCGACCTCCTTGACGAGCTCGGCACCGATCTTCTCGTAGGGATCGTCGAGCTCGATCTCCTTGGCGATGGAGACGCCGTCGTTGGTGATGGTGGGGGCGCCCCACTTCTTCTCCAGCACGACGTTGCGACCGCGCGGGCCGAGCGTCACCTTCACGGCATCGGCGAGGGTGTTGAGACCCCGCTCGAGCCCGCGACGCGCTTCCTCATCAAACGCAATGATCTTTGCCATGTATTTCGCCCCTCCCGGACGTCTTCTCCTGCGGTGATCGCCGTGCCGACGCGGTGCGCCGGAGCACGGGTGCTTAGCACTCAGTCAGTTCGACTGCTAACACCAATCTTGGCACTCAGGCACGACGAGTGCAAGCGGATGCGCTCGCGAAGAGCGAACATGCGGTGAACGTCGAGCACCCCCTCGGCGCTCGACCGGCCCGGGCGGCCGATCCCTCAGCGCGCACCGGCGCGAAGCGCCCCGATCCCTCGCCCGCGAAGCGCCCCGATCCCTCGCCCGCGAAGCGCCCCGGTCCATCGCCCGAGCATCGTCCGACGGCCGGGGCCCACCCGGGTCAGGGCGCGATCGTCGAGGGATCGGTCGGCAGGCCTGTGGCCGGATCGATGGGCCAGCCGGTCCCGGGATCGATGAGCCAGCCCGTCGCGGGGTCGATCTCGAGGCCCGTCTCGGGATCGACCGCCCCGGCTGCCGTGGAGTCGCCATCCGAGTCCACCTCGAGAACGCCGTCGCCTTGATCGGCGCCGGTGCCTGCGGCGTCGACTCCGTTGTCGGCCGCGGGCTCGTCGCCGGCCTCCTCCGTGAGCTCGCGGGCCTCGTCGACGCCGGGGCCGGTGTAGTTCGCGCCCAGCAGCACGACCAGCTGCACCTCGTAATCGGCGTAGTCTTCGGTGACGTAGACGGAGAGGCCCAGCTTCGAGGCCAGCCCTGCGGCGGCGGCGGCATCGGCCGGGTCGGTGTAGAAGACCGCGGACAGCTCCACATCGGTCTCGGAGGCGTTCCCGGAGAAGCGGATCTGGCCCCACCCCTCGTCGGTGATGATCTGGTCCACCGCGGCGGCGAGGTTGGGGGTCGCCGTGCCGTTGAGCACCGCGACGGTGGCTTCGGGATCCACTTCACCCATGGTCTGCTGCTGCTCCGTCGAGGGCGAGGACGTCGGGCGCTCCCCGGTCAGCTCGCCGGTGGCGCCGGCGCTGTGCACGGCGATGATCCCGAGCGTGGTCAGCAGCGCGAAGCCGAGCAGCCCGGCGATGAGGTACTGCCAGACGTAGCGCGGGCGCGCGGCGATGCGGTGGGCGCCCACCCGGCCGGTGCGCCGCACGCGGTCGAAGCGGTCCTGAGCGGGGTTTCCGAGGGCGTCGCGGCGCTCGGCCGTGTGCTCGCTCGTCTGCGCCACGCTCGTCTCCCTGGGTGTCCTCGGCGATCGCCGGCCCCGCCGACGCGATTCGCCCTTCAGACTACATCGCCGCGCCTGTCAGACCGGTGAGGGGCTGCGCTGGCGCGTTACTTCAGCGAGTCATCCTCCGCGCTCCGCACGTCGGCCGGCTTGTGAGCCGGCGCCCGACGAATGATGCTCCGCATCATTTCAACGAATCGTCCTCCATGCTCCGCATGTCGGCTGGCCTGTGGGCCAGCACCGGACCGCGTAACGCTGGCGCGTTACTTCAGCGAGTCCGGCGCATACACCGCACGGGCGAGGCCGTCGATCACGTCGGGGATGCGGGTGCCGCCCGCGAAGAGCACCGTGTCGTCGACGTCGATGATGCGCCGGTGCTCGCCCGCAGTGGTGAGGGCGATGCTCGGCTGCGCGGCGAGCAGCCCGTCGACGCCGCCGGCGCTCTCGAGGCCCTTCGTCATCACGAGGATGATGTCGGGATCCATGCCGATGAGCGCCTCCTCGGTCATGGGCTTCTCGCCGACCCAGCCGATCTCCTCGGCCACGTCGACGCCTCCGATGGAGCGGATGAGGCTGTCGACGCCGCTGCCCTCGCCGAACAGGTAGAAGATGCCGGCGGTGCCGCGCACGTAGAGGAACGCGATGCGCGGCCGCTTCGACTCGTCCGCCGGGAGCAGCTGCCGCACCTCCGCCTCCTTGTCGGCGATGGCCTGCTTGAGCGTCGCGATGACGCCGGGCGCGGCGGATCCCACGCCCAGCGCGTCCGCGACCTGCTGCGCGGTCGCGTAGCTGGTCTCGGGATCGATCGCGCGGTCGACCGTCACGACCGGGATCCCGGCGTCGCGCAGCTGCAGCACCACGTCGGTGGGGCCGACGCTGCCGTCGGTGATGATCACCGAGGGGTTCAGCGCGAGCACGCCCTCGGCGTCGACGGAGTGGCCGTCCTTCGTGATGACGGGGATGTCCTCGGAGCCGGGGAAGTTGGTGGAGACGTCGCGCCCCACGATATTGTCCGCGAGCCCGAAGGAGTAGACCAGCTCCCCAACCGAGCCGCTGAGCGACAGCGGCACGATTCGCGAGGCGTCCTCGACGGTCACCTCGGTGTCGCCGGTGCCATCCTTCGAGACCACCGTCACGGGCAGATCGGGATCGGGCGCATCCGCCAGCGGAGGGATGCTCGGACCGCCGACGATCGCGGTGGTGGGACCCTCGTACGCAGTGGGGTCCTCGAGCGGCGTCAGCTCGCTCAGCGGCGGCAGCTCGACGCTCTCGGCCGCCTGCACGCTGCTGTGGGGAGAGCCCGTCTGACAGCCCGCCAGGCTCAGGCCCGCGAGGGCCAGCAGCCCGGCCGCGACCCCTCTGAGCACACGCCTCGACGTCACGGCCGAGCCCCCTCTCATCTGATGCGCAAACCGAATCAGCTTATCCTAAGCAAGATAGGATGTTGAGCGGACTTCGAAGATCCAGCACATCGCCGCGCCGGTCGGGCTCCGCCCGCGGCGCGTCCGCATGAAGGCGGCCCCAGACCGTATGACCTCACCCCTGCAGACCGGCGTCTCCCGGCGCACGACGACGAAGACGGTGCTCTTCGCGGCGCTGACGGTCTCACTGGTCACCTCGATCGTGGTCTCGGCCGGCACTGGGCAGCTCGCGATCCCGCCGCAGGAGGTGCTCGGCTCGCTGCTGCATCGGATCGGGATCGACTGGCTGCCCTTCCCCTCGCACCCGACGGGCGATGCGACCCTGTGGGCGATCCGCTTCCCCCGCGTGGCGATGGCGGCGCTCATCGGCGCGGGCCTGGCGGTGGCCGGCCTGCTCATGCAGGCGATCTTCGGCAACCCGCTCGCCGAGCCCGGCGTGATCGGCGTCTCCTCGGGCGCGGCCGTGGGCGCAGGCCTCGCGATCGTCTTCGGTCTCACCGTGTTCGGCGAGTGGACCACCGCCGTGTTCGCCTTCGCCGCCGGCCTCACCGCCACGCTGCTGGTCTACGCCATGAGCCGCGCCGAGGGGCGCACGGAGGTGGTCACCCTTGTGCTCACCGGCATCGCGATCAACGCGATCGCGGGAGCCACCATCGCCCTGCTCACCTTCCTCGGCGACACCCAGTCGCGCGAGCAGATCGTGTTCTGGCAGCTGGGCAGCCTGGCGGGCAGCCGCTGGTCGCAGGTGCTCATCGTCGCTCCGGTCGTAGCGCTCGGCCTGCTCGCCGCCTATATCGCAGCCCGCAAGCTCGATCTGCTCTCGCTCGGCGAGCGCAACGCGAGACACCTCGGCGTCAACGTCGAGGCGCTGCGCATCACCATGATCTTCGTCGTGGCGCTGCTCACCGGCGCCGCGGTCGCCTTCGCCGGCATCATCTCCTTCGTCGGGCTCGTGATCCCGCACCTCATGCGCATGGTGCTCGGGCCGGCCCACCTGCCGCTCGTCACGGCCTCGGCCCTCGGCGGCGCGCTGCTCCTCACGCTCGCCGACCTCGCCGCTCGCACGATCGCGCCCAACGCCGACATGCCGATCGGCATGCTCACGGCGCTCGTGGGCGGCCCTTTCTTCTTCTGGCTGCTGCGGCGCACCCGCAGGCGCTCGGGCGGGTGGGGCTGATGGCCGCCCGCCACTTCGCGCTGCCCGAGCGCGCGGCCGCGGGCGCCGTGGTGAGCCGCGCCGAGTCGGTGACCCTGGAGCGCGGGGGCCGCAGGCTGCTCGACGACGTCTCGCTCGAAGTGCGCGCCGGAGAGGTGCTCGCGCTGCTCGGCCCCAACGGAGCGGGCAAGTCGACGCTGCTGAGCGTGCTCTCCGGGGACGTGGAGCCCGATCGCGGAGCAGTGCGCTTCGGGGATCGCCGCATCTCGGAGTGGTCGCTCGGAGAGCTGTCGCGCCGACGCGGCGTGCTGCTGCAGGACAATCAGCTGCTCTTCCCCTTCACCGTGCACCAGGTGGTCGAGATGGGGCGCGCACCGTGGCGGCGCACCTCGCTCGAGGACGAGGACGAGGAGGCCGTCTCCGAGTCCATCCGCGCCGCTGACGTCGCGCACCTCGGCCATCGCCGCGTGCCGTCGCTGTCGGGCGGCGAGCGGGCCCGCGCCGGTTTCGCCCGCGTGATGGCCGGTCGCACCGGCGTGCTGATGCTCGACGAGCCGACGGCGGCGCTCGACCTCGGGCATCAGGAGGCTGTGCTCGGCATCGCCCGGGATCGCGCGCGCGCCGGCGACGCGGTGATCGTGGTGCTGCACGACCTCAACCTGGCCGGGGCGTTCGCCAACCGCATCGCGCTGCTGCGCGACGGCCGCATCGTGGCGTGCGACGAGCCGGATCGGGTGCTCACGGCCGAGATCGTGAGCGAGGTGTACCGCACCCCGGTCGAGGTGATCCCGCACCCGACGACGGGCAAGGGCATCGTGGTGCCGAAGCGGGGTTGAACC
>JASGDX010000200.1:0-8834 GCA_047606985.1 Leucobacter sp.
CGCCGTCTCGTGCTGTGCGAGACGGCGTGTTGCGACTCCCATTTCAGGAAGAGGGGCTTGGGCATGAGGATCTGCGATACTGCGGGCGCGGCGCGGGGCGAGTCAGGGATCGCCGCTCAGGGCTCGGAGACCCGGGCGAGCAGCTCGGTGAGCAGGGCCTCGGCGACGGGCGCTGGGAGCTCCTCGGCGAGCGCCATGAGCGGGGCGAGGCGCGAGGGCAGGCCGCCGCCCGGCCCGACCCGCACCCCCGCGGCGCGGAGGATGCGCCAGGCCGCGGCGGGACCGGGCACGCGCTCACCCGAGCCGTAGCCGAGCAGGCGCAGCGCCGCGAGTTCGGCGCGCGGGTTCGCGCGCGGCCGTCCGCGCACCGCATCGGCCGCCCGTGCGAGCGCGTCGAGCAGCTCCGGCAGCAGCCGCTCCGTGACGGGGGTCACGGTGAGGTGAGCGCTGTGGGGCAGGCGGACGCCGTTCGACTGGACGAAGCCGGGCTGGTGCTGGACGCGGAAGCCGAGTCTGGCGGCTTCGTCGGCGAGATGGTGCGGATCGACGCGGACCGCTGCCGGCACCGTCTCGTCGGCGACGATCGCGATCGCCGGCCCGGCGGGGCGGCCCTGCACGGCGAGCCCCTCGATGCCGTCGACCGCGGCGACGATCGCCTCGGAGGCGCGCACGCACTGCGCCGTCATCTCGGCGTAGCCCTCCACGCCGAGGAACCGCACGATCGCCCAGGCCGCGGCCGTCGGCGAGGCCGAGCGCGAGCCCAGCAGCGTGGGGTTCACGACGGGATAGCCGGGCCAGCGGGTCGTCGCGAAGAACTGCGCGCGATGCCTGCGGCGGCCGCGGTGCAGCAGCACGGAGGCGCCCTTCGGGGCGTAGCCGTACTTGTGCAGGTCGGCCGAGACGCTGGTGACGCCGGGCACCCGGAAGTCCCAGGCGGGCAGGCCAGGCCACCAGGGCAGCACCAGCCCGCCGAAGCAGGCGTCGACGTGGCAGGCGATCCCGCGCGCCGCCGCAGCCGCTGCAACGGGCGCCACCGGATCGAGCGCGCCGCTCGGGTAGGCCGGCGCCGACACGACCACGAGCGCGACGTCGTCGCCGAGCCGGTCGATCAGGTCGCCGGCGCGCACCGACCCGTCGGGCGCGCACGGCACGGGATCCCACTCGAGATCGAAGGCTCGAGCCGCCTTCTGGAAGGCCGCGTGCGCCGTCGCGGGGGCGACGAGCCTGGGTCGCGCGAACCGTCGCTCGGGACCGGCCGCGCGCCACAGATCCCGGGCCGTCTTCACGGCGAGCAGGCAGCTCTCCGTGCCGCCGCTCGTCACGGTGCCGACCACCCGTTCGCGGCCCGCGTCGCCGTGCAGCGCGCGCCGCGCGAACCCGATGAGGTCGCGCTCCATCGCGGCGATCGAGGGGAAGGCCGTGGGATCGAGCCCGTTCAGCGGCCTGGTGAGCTCGGCGGCTGCGCTCGCGAGCGCGTCGAGCTCGGGATCGCCCGGGTCGTAGACGTAGGCGAGGGTGCGGCCGCCGTGCGTGGGCGCGTCGAGCTCGCGCAGCCTTCGCAGGCGGGCGAGGATCTCCGCGGAGCGCTCGCCGGCGGTCACGCCCGGCCGTCCGGCAGCAGATCGTGCTCGCGCAGGCGGTAGCGCCCCAGTGCGACGAGGCTCAGCGCCAGCAGCGCGGCGGGCAACAGACTGAACGAGAGCGAGATGCCCGCGATCGCGGCGGCCGGCTGCTCCACCGAAACGCCCGCCGTCGAGGCCGCATAGCCCGTGAGGGCGAGCACGATCGTGAGCACCGTCGAACCGAGCGCCATGCCGGTGGTCTCGCCCGCCGTCCAGACCCCGCCGAACACGCCGGCGCGGTTCTGTCCGGCGCCGATCCCGATCCCGGTTCCGTCCGCGGGCGCGTCCCGGGAGGCCTCCCCGGCCTCGATCCGGCTGCTCGATCCCGCGTCCGCGCCTCCTCGAGCGCGCGCGGCGCGGTCGATCGCGGCGTGGCTGATCGCATCGTGGCTGATGACGTCGGGCAGCATCGCCATGGGCAGCGTCTGCATGCCGGCGTACGCCGCGCCCGCGAGCGCGAGCGGAGCGACGATCCACCATCCGGGCGCCCACACCATCCCGATCAGCGCCAGCGCCGCGACGAGGAAGGCCGTGCTGGCGAGCCGGTACGAGCGCTCCTTGCCGATCCGGTCGGCCGCCCGCCGCCACAGCGGCGCCACGGGCAGCGCAGGCGCGATCAGCGAGACGAAGAGCACCGTCACCGCGCCCTCGTCCCGCAGCACCCAGGTCGCCACGAACTGCGCCCCCGCGAGCATCAGCCCCGTCGCGAGCCCCTGCAGCATGAAGGTCGCGAGCAACGCCCGGAACGGCTGGCTCTCGCGCAGCACGGCGATCCCGGCGCGGTAGTGCGCCAGAGCGCCGGGGGCGCGGTCGGCTCCGCGATCCCGCATCGCCCGCGGATCCCTCGCCGCCCCGCGATCCCGCGCCTCGGCCTTCGCCGCCACAGGCGCCACCGTCGTCGCGATGAGCAGGCTGACGGCCAGCACCGCGGCGGCGGCGATCGCCATGACGAGGTAGCCCAGCAGGGGATCTCCGGGGAAGAGGCCCCGCAGCTCGGGCCCGCCGGCGCCGAACAGCAGGATCGCGAGGGTGAGCACCACGACGCGCCAGGTGAGCAGGCGGGTGCGCTCGCGGTAGCCGTCGGTGAGTTCGGCGGGGAGCGCGATGTAGGGCACCTGGAACAGGCTGAAGCAGGTGGCCGCCGCGACGAACGCGACGAGCACCCAGGTCGCGGAGGCCGCGGGCCCGAGGCCTCCCGGCACCGCGAAGGTGAGCACGAACGCGAGCGGCAGCCCGATCGAGCCGATGAGCATCGGGCCGCGACGGGAGCCCGTGCGGGCGAGCGCCCGGTCGCTGAGACCGCCGATGACGGGATCGATCAGCACGTCCCACACCTTCGCCAGCGTGACGATGGCGCCTGCCGCGAGGGCCGTCACGCCGAGGGAGTCGGTGAGGTAGTAGACGAGCACCAGGCCGGGCAGGGTGGCGAAGCCGCCCGTTCCGAGCGAGCCGGCCGCGTAGCGGGAGACGACGCCGCGCGACAGGCCGCTCATGCTATTCCATGCCCTGCAGGTACTGCATCATGCGCTCGAGCGAGCCATTGGGATCGGATTCGAGCTGCTGCATGATCTCCGGCGCTCCCGCCATCGCGAACATCGGGATCACGAGCACGAGCAGCACCGCGATCGCGCCAGCGGTGAGCGGCACCCAGAAGGCGACCTTGCGCGCGCGCATGCGCTGGATCGAGAAGATCACTGTGACGGCGTAGAGGGCGAGGATCACGAGGCCGCCGATGAGCCCGAGCGTGCCGACCCAGGGCGCGACGTCGATCGACTCGATGCCCACCATCTCGGCGGTGAGGCGCAGCCGGGCGTCGAGCGAGAAGAAGCTCGCCGCCGAGTTGAGCGCGCCGAACGCGCCGATCACGAGCAGCAGGATGGTGACCACGCGGTCACCCGTGCGCGGCTTCGGGCCGTACGTCGCGCCACCGCGCGGCATGGGCGCGGCCTGGGGCTCGGCAGCCCGGTAGGGTGCGGGACCGGCGCCCGGCCGCTGGGAGGGAGCGCCCTGCTGCGGCGGAGGTGCGTAGGGCGGGACTCCGCCGGACGCCGCGGCTCCTGGCGCCGCCGGGGTTCCCGGAGCGCCGAGGTTGTGGGGCACGCCGGTGATCGGGCTGGATCCCGAGCCGTTCGCCGGGAGAGCTCCCTGTCCCTGCGCCGCCGTGTCGGCGGGCGGCTTCCAGTCCCAGCCCTCGGGGGCGTACTCGCCGTAGGCCGGCGCGGGCCTGGCTGCTCCCGCGGCATTCGGCGAGGGGCTCCCAGCGCCGACTGCCGGGGCCTCGGGAAGCTCTGGTGCAGGGGCGACGGGAGCTGAGCTCTCGGGCGCGGGAACGCTGGGGACGGGGGGCCCGGGGGTGCCGTCGGAAGGGGCTTCCGAGGCTCCATCGGCTTGCCGCCCGTGATGCAGGCGCTCGCCGTAGGCGGGCTCGGGTCGGTCGTCGCGGGGATCCGCCATCTACGCGCTCACAGACTTTCCGGCCGACCCCAGCTGCTCGGCGGCGAGCACGACGCGGGCGGCCATGCCGCTCTCGGCGACCTTGCCCCAGGCGCGGGGGTCGTACTGCTTCTTGTTGCCGACCTCGCCGTCGATCTTGAGCACGCCGTCGTAGTTCTTGAGCATGTAGTCGGCGATGGAGCGGGTGAACGCGTACTGCGTGTCGGTGTCGATGTTCATCTTGATGACGCCGTTGCGCACGGCCTCGGCGATCTCCTCGGGCGTGGAGCCCGAGCCGCCGTGGAACACGAGGTCGAGCGGCTTCTCGCCGGTGCCGTACTTCGCCTGCAGGCCCGACTGGATCTCGGCGAGGAGCTCGGGGCGCAGTCGCACGTTGCCCGGTTTGTAGACGCCGTGCACGTTGCCGAAGGTGAGCGCGGTGAGGTAGCGGCCCTGCTCGCCGAGGCCGAGCGCCTCGACCGTGGCGACCGCGTCGTCGAGGGTGGTGTAGAGCTGATCGTTGATCTCGTGGCTCACCCCGTCCTCCTCGCCGCCGACGACGCCGATCTCGACCTCGAGGATCACGCCGATCGCGGCGAGGCGGGGCAGCAGCTGCTTCGCGATGTCGAGGTTCTCCTCGAGCGGCACCGCCGATCCGTCCCACATGTGCGACTGGAAGTAGGGCAGGCCGCCCTCTCGCACGCGCTCCTCGCTCGCGGCCACGAGCGGCAGCACGAAGCCCTCGAGCGCCTCCTTGGGGCAGTGGTCGGTGTGCAGCGCCACGGTCACGTCGTACGACTTCGCGACCTCCTCGGCGTACTTGGCGAACGCGATCGCACCGCGCGCGCGATTCTTCACCGTGTGGCCGGCGAAGTAGTCGGCGCCGCCGGTGCTCACCTGGATGATGCCGTCCGATCCCGCCTCCGCGAAGCCCTGGATCGCAGCGTTGATCGTCTGCGAGCTCGAGACGTTGACCGCGGGGAAGGCGAAGCCCCCCGTTTTCGCGGCGTCGAGCATGGCGGCGTACTGTTCGGGGGTGGCGACGGGCATGCGCGGGATCTCCTTGCGTCTGAGCGGGTCGGCGTCGGCCGCTTGCCCTTCAAGTCTAGAGGGTGGCTTGGGGGTAGGCTGGGGACATGACGGAACCTGTTTCGCTGGGTGAATGGCAGCCGGATCGCAACCTCGCGATGGAGCTGGTGCGCGCAACCGAGGCCGCCGCGATACGCGCGACGCCGTGGATCGGCCGCGGCGACAAGAACGCCGCGGACGGTGCGGCGGTCGATGCGATGCGCCGCTTCCTCTCGACGGTCAACATGAACGGCACCGTCGTGATCGGCGAGGGCGAGAAGGACGACGCGCCTTGGCTGTACAACGGCGAGCAGGTCGGCAACGGCGAGGGCGCCGAGTGCGACGTCGCCGTCGACCCGATCGACGGCACGCGGCTCACCGCCGAAGGGCGCCCAGGAGCGCTCTCGGTGATCGCGGTGGCCGACCGCGGCAGCATGTACGATCCGTCGGCCGTGTTCTACATGGACAAGCTGGTGTGCGGCCCGGCGGGCGTCGGCGTGGTCGACATCCGCCGCCCCATCGGCGAGAACATCCGGGCGCTCGCGCGGGCCAAGGGCGTGGAGGTCTCCGACATCCGCGTGGCCGTGCTCGACCGACCCCGCCATGAGCGGCTCATCGCCGAGATCCGCGAGGCCGGAGCGGGTACGCGCCTCCTCATGGACGGCGACGTTGCGGGCGGCGTGAACGCGGCCCGGTGGGATTCGCGCATCGACATGTGCGTCGGCATCGGCGGCACGCCCGAGGGCATCATCACCGCCTGCGCGGTGAAGGCGCTCGGCGGGGTGATCCAGGGCAAGCTGTGGCCGAAGGACGACGACGAGCGCCAGAAGGCCGTCGACGCGGGGCACGACCTCGACCGCGTGCTCGAGGCC
This sequence comes from Leucobacter sp., assembly GCA_047606985.1. Classification (GTDB taxonomy): domain Bacteria; phylum Actinomycetota; class Actinomycetes; order Actinomycetales; family Microbacteriaceae; genus Leucobacter. Next base: position 5,996 of record JASGDX010000200.1, read on the forward strand.
GACGACCTCGTGGCCAGCGACAACTGCTACTTCGTGGCGACCGGCATCACCTCGGCCGACTTCGTCGAGGGCGTGCAGCGCCGCGGCCCGTTCGTTCGCGCCGAGAGCATCGTGATGCGCTCGCACTCGCACACCATCCGCCATGTCATCAGCGACATGGATCCCGGCCGCTGGTTCTGAGCCCCGCGGTCCCTTCTTCCCTCCTTCCCCGTCAGCGCCGACTCCCCAGGTTGCTGCCGAGTTCCCAGGGTATTCGCGCGATTTTGCTGGGGAGTCGTTGACAAGATGGGGACTCGGCACCTCAGCGAGCATGTCCGCGGTCTGAACCGGTTCGGCGGGGGTGCGAGGTGCGGACCTGCGGGATCGGGACGTTGAAGGACCGGAGCATCGCCGCGAAGCGATCGGTGGTGGCCGGCGCGCGGGACCCCCAGTGGATCATGCGGTCGCCGGTGGTGCCCGAGATCCAGTTGTCCCGCCGTTTCTCGCGAAGCGCGGCCTCTCCCGGTGACAGCTGCGCGAGGAGCGCCGGATCGGTGTACTTGAAGTCTCCGTCGGCTTCGCCCCAGACTCCCAACCCGAGCAGCTTGAAATCGATGTGGTAGAGACCGCCGTCGGGAGACGGGATCGGCGTCTGCAATTCGACGGGAATGCCGAGACGGTCGAACTGCAGGCGGCTGACGCTCTCGAGAACGCTGTCCGCGCGCGGGTCGGCGAGCTCGACGACTCGGCGGAGCAGGCGTACGCCGCGATTGCCGGCGGAAGCGTCGGCGCGTTCCCTCATGCGGTCCTGCCAGGCGCGCCAGGCCATGAGGTCGACCCTCCGCCCGGTGCGTGCGATGCCGCGGAGCACTGCGTCGGCGCAGCCCCAGAGCAGTTCTTCGCCTGCGATCCGGGAGAGATCGGCGAGTGTGCGGTCGAGCCCCGTGCAGCGGAGCCCGGCGATTTCGACGATGTCGTGGTCCGCGATGTCGAGCAGGTGGCGAGTCACGCGACCGTCGCAGTTGTGCGAGCGCGAGACGGTGTGCACGTTCTGCGAGCGGAGGTTCCAGAGCGGAAGCCCGTGCAGCACCGCGGCCGAGTAGTGCGAGAACAGGGGTGGCTCCTTCGCGTTCGAGTGCACGGCGAGCACTGCTGCGAGGTGGCGCGCCTCCGGGAACCACGTGCTCCAGGTCTCCTCGGCGACGAACCACCCGCGGGCGACCTGCACGAGGGCGTCGGAACGCCGTCGCCGCGCGAGGTCTCGCGCGCTTGCGCCGCTCCGCATCAGTGATGCACTGCTGCACAGTGCGTCGGCGACCACGCGAACATGCTCTGGAAGGGTCATGCCTCCGAGTCTGCAGACTGCGGACCCCTTCCCGGGACGGGTATCGCATATCTCTGGATAACTCGCGCCTGTGGGCGAAGACCCCGCTTCGGCTGCGACTCTGGGTCGGCGGTGGTGCTGGCCTCGCACTTCCGCGCCGAATCCCCTGTTTTTTGCCGACTCCCCCCGTAAATAACGTTATTTGGCTGGGGAGTCGGCAAAAACCTGGGGATTCGGCGGAAAGAAGTGGTGGGGCGTGGGGCGTGGTGAGGTGCGGAGCGCGGCGGGATGCGGCGGTGGGTGCGGTGAACGCGGCGGTGGGTGCGGCGGGATGCGGCGGTGGGTGCGGCGAACGCGGCGGGCGTCGAGAGGGGCGCCCGGGCCGGAGGGCGGGGCAGAGCGCAGTGGCGAAGCCGCTACTCAGGATCTCCGGCGGTATCGGGGCGGAGCTCTGGGGCGGTGAGGGGGCGCACCGCGTCTTCGAGCTGCGCGGGCTCGACGCCGATCCGCTCGCCGTTGAGCGCGCCGATCTTGCGCGCGGTCGGCAGCACCTGCCGCTCGAGCGATCCCACGTAGGCGTTGTAGTCCTGCACACCGCGCGAGAGCGTGCGCCCGAGCTTGTCGAGGTGCGACGCCGTGCGCCCGAGCCGCGCGTGGAGCTCGCGGCTGAGGTCGAACAGCGTGCGCGCCTCGGCGGTGAGCGACTCCTGCCGCCAGCTGTGCGCGATCGACTTGAGGATCGCCCACAGGCTGACGGGGGAGGCCAGGGCGACGCGTCGCTCGAAGGCGTACTCGAGCAGCAGCGGATCGGTGTCGAGCGCGCTGGAGAGCAGCGACTCGCTCGGCACGAAGGCGACGACCAGCTCGGGCGAATCGGGCAGGCCCGACCAGTACCCGCGGTTGCTCAGCGCCACGATGTGATCCCGCAGCGCCTTCGCGTGGCGGCCGAGCAGCGCGGTGCGCCGCACATCGTCCGCGACCTGCTGCGCTTCGAGGTAGGCGTCGAACGGCACCTTCGCGTCGATCGCGATGCTCTTGCCGCCGGGCAGCCGCACGACCAGGTCGGGTCGGGCCCCCGCTCCGCTCTCGGAGGTGAGCCGCTGCTGCACCTCGAAGTCGACGTGCTCGACCATGCCAGCCGCCTCGATGATGCGGCGCAGCTGGGTCTCGCCCCAGAGGCCGCGCGTGTTGTTGGAGCGCAGGGCGGCGGCGAGGGACTCGGCCGTGCCGCGCAGCTTCTCCTCGGCCCGTGCCGCCTGTCGCAGCTGCTCTGCCAGCTCGCCGTGCTGCGAGGCGCGCTGCTGCTCGATCGTGGCGACCGTCTGCTCGAGCTTGCCCAGCGACTCCCGCAGCGGCGCCAGCTGCTGCAGCACGCGCTGCTCCTCGCGGTCGAGCTCGGTGCGCTGCTGCGCGTTGCGGTGGGCGTCGCGCAGCCGATCCTCGAGCCCCTGCGCCCGGGTCTCGGCGGCCGCGAGCTCCTCGCGCAGCAGGCGCGCCCCTGCCTCGGCGTCGAGCCTGGCCTGCTGCACCGCCAGC
>JASGDX010000201.1:0-6979 GCA_047606985.1 Leucobacter sp.
CGTTCCCGGCGCTGCTGCCGCGCCGATCCCGCGCCTGAACGGGCCCCGGCCCGCCGATGCTGCGGCTCTCACCGATAGTTCGGATCGACACGCCGCATCCCCGTCCGAACTATCGGTGAGAGCCGCAGCATCGGCGGGCCGGGGCCCGTTCAGGCGCGGGATCGGCGCGGCAGCAGCGCCGGGAACGCGCGGTGCACCGCGGCCGCGATGATGGCCGCGAGCAGGGCCTTCACGAGGTCGAGCGGTAGGAAGCCGACGTCGACCAGGGCGGCCTGACCGAGCGACATGCCGCCCCGCCAGGAGAGGCCGACGATGCCGAGGGCGTGATTGACCACGACACCCGCGACCGTCGCGATGAAGAGGAGCAGCGCGGTGGTCGTGCCGCCCCGGCGCGGGATCCGGGCCGCGATGAATCCCGCGGCCGCCGCGGCGAACGGGAAGGAGACGAGGTAGCCCGCGGTCGGGCCGGCGAAGGGGGCGAGTCCCGCGCTGCCGCCCGCGAATACCGGCAGGCCGATCGCGCCGATCGCGAGGTACAGCAGCGCCGCGAGGAAACCGCGCCGGGCGCCGAGCACGGCGCCCGTCAGCACGACCGCGAATGTCTGCAGGGTGAAGGGAACCGGGCCGAGGGAGATCGCGGGCAGGATCGCGCACACCGCGATGAGCGCGGCGAAGGTGGCGATGAGCGCGAGATCGGTGGCCGGGTTGCCGCGCCGGGGTCGGTGCGATGTGCGCTCGCCGCTCTCCCCGATCCGTTGGTCAGTTTCAGGGGTAACCTCCGGGGGGATACCCCCGGAACTGACCAGCGGATCGGGGGAGGGGGTCGGCGCGGTGTCGGCGGTGTCGGGGTTCGGCATCGTCTCTCCGGTGTCTCGGGGTCGGGATCGCAGCCGAGCCAGGGATCGTCGTGGAGACCTGAACGGCGTTCAACTGAATGGTGTTCAGGTTAGCTCGGGATCGGCCGCCCGCGCAACTCGCTCCGCTGCGGACGGCGCGGGGAACGCGAAATAGGCGTCGTGGTGCAGTCGGCAGCCCGGGTTGAACGGCGTGCCGCAGGCCGGACAGCCGCTCGCGGCCAGGTACTCGGCGATGGTCAGCTCGCGAGCGCAGACGCCGCAGAGCACGGCTCCGCGGTCGAGGTCGGCGGCGGTCCAGCGCTCGATGGGATGGGCCGGTTCGGCGTACTCCTCGTGGCAGTGCAGGCAGGGGTAGTAGTCGCCGCAGCACTTGAAGCGCATCGCGATCACGTCGGTGGGGCCGCGGTAGTGCACGCACCGCGTCTGGTCGTCGACCACGCCTCCGAGTACGCGCACGCTCCTCCGCCTCCGTTCCTTTCCTGCGCCGAGGGGCCGCTGCCGGGTGCTCCTCGTCGGGCTGTGCGGGATCCCGCAGCTCGATCGGTCCGCGCCGATCCCGCGAGCCGGCTGATCCCTGATCCCGGCCGGATCTCGTCCGGAGCCCCGGGTCGAGCCCGCCGCGGAAGCCACATGAATGGTGTTCAGGTTACGGCTATGCTGGAGCAATGCGCAACAGCCGGTCCGATGTCGTCGCCGCCGCGCTGCGGGTGCTCGACGAGCAGGGGCTCGAGAACTGCTCGATGCGCCGCGTCGCCGCCGCGCTCGGCGTGCAGCCGAGCGCGCTCTACCACCACGTCGCCGACAAGCAGACGCTGCTGGCGCTCATGGCCGACGAGATCCTGTCGGAGAGGAAGCTGCGCGGCCGGGATCCCCGCACGCTTTGCATCTCGATGCGCGAGGCGATGCTCGCGGTGCGCGACGGCGCCGACGTCGTCGCGACGGCCACAGCGTTCAGGCTCGGCTCGTCGTCCGCCGAGCGCCGGCTCGCCGAGCTGGTCGGACCCGATGGCGCGCGCACCCTGCTGCTGTACACGTTCGGGCACGCGCAGTCGACGCAGACGCACCTGCAGGCGGTGGCGCTGGGAGCGCTGGTCGATCCGCCGTCCGCGAGCACCGCGGCCGAGCTCGACGCCTCGTTCGCCCGCGGTCTCGACGTGATCCTGCGGGGCCTCGGCGGTCTCGGTTGAAGAGGCTCGAATGAATGGCGCGACCAGCCGCTGAATAGCGGAGCTACGGTTTCTTCGAGCGTCGTCGGATTTCGGGCACGATGAGTTCCGGCACTGCACGCATCATGTACTTGTCGAAGTCGGGGACGGTGAACGCCGCATACCCGTGTTCAGGCGTGTACAGCAAACCCATGTCGATCAGTTCGGCTCGTGTCGGACCCACCTGTGTGGAATCGCGCCCCATGACAGCAGCAACATCGGCTGCCTTCTGGGCCTCCGGACCCAGCTGAGCCATCGCTCGCATGTAAGCGGTTTGCAGCGGAGTTGCCCGGTCCAGGCGGACTCGGAAGAATGAGCTGTCCAGCTTGGCTTCGTAGGCCTCGACTGCCTCTTGCACGGCCTCGAGGCTGACTCGGTTGCCGGTTGCAGTCTCCCATGCTTGGAAGGCGAGTTCCTGGATGAAGTAGGGGTACCCCTTGGTGGTGGCCACCGTGTACTTTATGGCAAGTTCATCCCATTCGACTCCTTCGAGTCGGGCGGGGCCGGCAATAGCCTCGAGTGCATCTTGCCCCGTCAGAGAGCCGATCACCGGGAACTTGAAGAGCCGTTCGGCATAGGATTTCGCGTCTCCTGCGAGTTCAGCTATCTGTGGGAGGCCTGCACCGACGAAGGTTATGGGGAGTTTTCGCTGGACGGTCTTGTGGATTGCTTGAATGAGGGCCTCGAGTTGCTCTTTGCGCAGGAACTGGACTTCATCGATCGAGAGGACGATGCCCCGTCCGACCTCCTTGGCGGCCTCGCCGAGTTCTACTAGCAGATCGGTGAGGTCCATTGCGAGTTCACCGTGGTCGGCGGAACCCTCGGCAGCAGGAACGTTCCACCCGAGCGACCAAGTGCCGGAGACGTCGATCGAGACTGCGAATGAAGTGAGTGTGCTGCCAGCCTTCTCGAATCGCTCCGACCACCTTGCTCGAGGAGACAGCCGCAGAAGGGCGGCCTTGAGCTTGGTCGCGAGGGTTTGGCGGAAGGCCAATTCGTCGTACTTGCTGGCCTCGAGTTCGACCACTACCCACGACCGTGCTTCTGCGATCTCCCTGAGCTCGTTGAGCAGCACGGTTTTTCCGACACCGCGTAGTCCGGTGACGATGAGCGACTGGCTGGTGCGTCCGAGTTCGAGGCGCCTCAGCAGTACCTCAAAGGCTTCGGTCTGCTCTTCGCGTCCGACGACCACGTCCGGTCGGGCTCCGGCGTTGGGTGTATACGGGTTGGTTACGCTGTCCACTTGATCAGATTAGGATGTTTCACCGATATTATCAATTTCTAATAAACTATCCTAAACTACTTAAAAAACGATAAGCCGTCTTGCCTTCGACTTTTCAGTCGACAGCTTCATTCTTATGGACAGCGTGTTTGGAACCGCGACTGATCATATTGCGGGCGAGTCAGAACAGCGTGTTCCGATCCTCCATGCCGCGCATCGCGTCGTAGTCGAGCACGAGGCAGCGGATCCCGCGATCCTCGGCGAGCGTGCGCGCCTGCGGCTTGATCTCCTGCGCCGCGAAGACGCCCCGCACCGGGGCGAGCTTCGGATCGCGGTTCATGAGCTCCAGATATCTCGTCAACTGCTCGACGCCGTCGATGCCACCCCTGCGCTTGATCTCGATCGCCACCGAGGTGCCCGAGGCGTCGCGCGCGAGGATGTCGACCGGGCCGATCGCGGTCATGTACTCGCGCCGCACCAGCGTGTGCCCCTCGCCGACGAGCTCGATCTGGTCGGCGAGCAGCTCCTGCAGGTGCGCCTCGACGCCGTCCTTGATGAGGCCGGGATCGACGCCCAGGTCGTGCGAGGAGTCGTGGAAGACCTCGAACAGCGACACGATCAGCCGGTCGGCGGTCTTCTTGTGCACCACCTGCCAGGCCTCGACGATGCCGGCGGCCCGCTGCTCGTCGTCGAGCTCGAGCGGGGCGAGCGTGCAGGGCGGGCTCATCCAGTTGAGCGGCTTGTAGGAGCCGCCGTCGGAGTGCACGAGGATGCTGCCGTCGCTCTTCAGCATGAGCACGCGCTTGGCGCGCGGGAGGTGGGCCGAGAGCCGGCCGGCATAGTCGACGGAGCAGTCAGCAACAACGATTCGCACTCGCGGTAGTTTAGCCGGTCCGGATCGGGTGGGGTCGGTGCTCGAAGGTGCGGGAGGCGGGCGTTCGCGGGACGAGCGTTCGCGGGACGGGCGAGAGCGCGAGGGCCGGACGCGGGGGCCGGGCGCGGGGGCCGGGCGCCGGGCGAAAGCGCGAGATGTGTGTGAGCGAGATGGGTGCGCGCGGGAGGCGGTGCGGGATCAGCGCGTGCGGGACCACCGCGGGCGCGCGGGCGGACGCGGGATCGGCGGGCCCTCAGCGGGGATGCGGCTCAGCCGCCGGATCGCGGGCGGGCCATGGTCGCGGCGATGAGCATGTAGAGGCCGAAGGGCAGCAGTGCCCAGAACGAGGTCAGCAGCCCGATGCGCTCGCCGAGGAACCCGAATGCCATGGGCCCGATCAGCATGGATCCGTACCCGAGCGCCGAGACCGTCGCGACGTCGCGCGCCGCCGTCTCGGGGCGGTCGGCGGCCGCCGAGATCGAGATCGGCCAGCCGAGGCCGCTGCCGAGGCCCCAGGCGATCACGCCGAGCAGCACGCCCCAGGTGCCGGGCAGCAGCACCGTCAGCACCACGCCCGCCATCGCGGAGACCGCCGAGGCGCGCAGCACGGCCACCCGCCCGAAGCGCTCGATGAGCCAGGAGCCGGCGAGCCGCGACGCCATCAGGGCGATGAAGAAGACGCTCAGCATGGTGGTGCCGAGCTGGTTGCTGAAGTCGCGCCCGTCGACGAGCGCGAGCGGCAACCAGTCGCTCGAGGTGCCCTCGTAGAGCCCGAACGAGAGGGTGAGCAGACCGATGAGCACGACCCTGGGGTCGCGCCAGGGGTTGTAGGGGCGGGCGGATCCCGCTGCGCGCCCGGGTTCGGGATCAGATCCGGCGGGCGCCTCGGCCCGTTCGGCGTCGGGATCGGCCGCGACGCCGGGCGCGCGACCGTGGTCGGCGCTCGCCGCATCGGGCTGCCGCGATGCGGGCGATGCGGATCCCGCGCCCTCGCGCGCAGCTCGCTCCGCGATGGCCCGCGTCGCCTGCTCGTCGCCGGGGAGATTGCGCAGCAGGATCAGGAGGGCGGTCGTCGACACCGCCATCACCGCGATGAAGTGCGCGATGATCGGCACGTGGAGCGCCTCGGCGACCCCGCCGAGGCCGGTGCCCGCGACCGTGCCGAGGCTGTACCCGGCGTGCATGAGGGGCATGCGCGGCTTGCCGAACGCCGCCTCGGCGTTGGCGCCGCTGACGTTCATGGCGACGTCGCAGAGGCTGAAGGCGATGCCGAAGACGAAGAGCATCGCGAGCCCCGCGACGGTCGCGCCGCTGAGGGTGATGGCAGCCGCGATCGGGAGGGTGACGGCGGTGATGAGGGCGCCTACGACGAGCGTGGGGCGCGGTCCGAAGCGCTGGATGATGCGACCCGAGATGATGAGACCGGCGAGGCCGCCTGCGGCGAGGCAGAGCCCGTACGCGCTCATCTCGGCGGCGCCCGCGTCGAGGTGATCGCGCACCGCCGGCAGCCGGCTCAGCCAGGTGCCGAACGCCAGGCCGACCAGCAGGAACACCACGGGGACCGTGCGCACCCAGCGCACCACCGCCGAGCGGTCGAAGGGCGCGCGGACGACTGCGGGGGCCTGGGAGGTCTGGGGACGCTGGGATGTCACGGATCGAGTCTAGGGTGTTCGGGATCTCCGCCGGCGCCGGTCGCCGCCGGTCGGTGGCGGGCTCCTCTTCCCGGCGGCCCCGCCCAGGGGCGCGGAGCGGCGCGGGATCACGCCCCCAGCCGCACCCATCGATCACCCCGGGCGCGGATCCCGAGCGTCGCCGCCCTGGCCAGCATGAACACGATCGTGAAGCCAGCCGTGAGCGCGACGAGTGCGGCCGCGCCGCCGGGCGAAAGCGCCGTGAGCGCCCACAGCGCGGGCAGGTAGACCGCCAGGTTCACGAGGCTCGTCCAGGCGAGATAGCGGGCGTCGCCCGCGCCCATGAGCACGCCGTCGAGCACGAAGACGAGGCCCCCGAGGGGCAGCGATGCGCCGAGTACCAGCAGCGCGGGCGGCAGGATCGCGAGCACTTCGGCGTCGCTCGTGAACACCCGCCCGATCACCGGGCTCGCCGCCGCGAGCACGGCGCCGATCCCGATGCCGCACCCCACGCCCCAGAACACCGAGCGACGTACGATGAGCCTCGCCCGCGCGGCATCGCGCGCGCCCAGCGCATCGCCCACGAGCGCCTGCGCCGCGATGGCGAGCGCGTCGAGCGCGAAGGCCGCGGTCGAGAACACCGTGAACACCACCTGATAGCCGGCGGTGGCGGCGGTGCCGTGGCTCGTCGCCGCGAGCACCGTAGCGAGCAGCGCGGCCCGCAGCCCGATCGTGCGGATGAACAGCCAGCCCCCGCTGCGCCCCACGCGCCCCAGGCCGTCGCGACGGGGCAGCAGCCCCGATCCCGCGCGCCGCGCGTGCCGCACGATCACCGCGACGTAGACCAGCACCATGCCCCATTGCGCCAGCACCGTGCCCCACGCGCTGCCCGCGATGCCGAGCCCGAGCCCGTAGATGAACCACCAGTTGAGCAGCGCGTTCGCGGCGAAGCCGATCGCCGCGACGGCGAGCGGGGTCCTCGTGTCCTGCAGCCCGCGCAGCAGCCCGCTCGCCGCGAACACCGCGAGCATCGCGGGGATGCCGAGGCACGAGACGGCGAGATAGGCGAGCGCCTGCTGCTCCGTCTCGGGCGGGGCTCCGAAGGCGGCGACCAGCGGCCCGCTCGCCGCCCACAGGCCCGCGCCCACGACCGCGCCGATCGCGAGCGCCAGCCACAGCCCGTCGACGCC
>JASGDX010000202.1:0-14713 GCA_047606985.1 Leucobacter sp.
GGAACGAAGTGCCCTGGAGAGGAATCGAACCAGGCCAGCCGCTCCAGGCAACGCGCCAGCGTTGCGCGGCGCCGCCGCGGGGCAAGCCTGCGAGCCCCGTTCAAGGTTCATGAACACAGCCTCGACAGGGCGCTGAGGAACGAAGTGCCCTGGAGAGGAATCGAACCTCCGACACCTTCTTTAGGAGAGAAGTGCTCTATCCACTGAGCTACCAAGGCGGAGGCGGCGGGGTGAACCGCGCACCAGGGAGCAAGTCTAGCAGCGCGCCTCGCCCTCCCGCCCCGCGCGGCGCCGCATGAGGCCAGACACCTCTCGAGCATCGGCGTCGCCGGCGCCGAGCCGCTCTGCGACGATGCGGTTGTCGAGGTCGGTCCGGTTCTGCCCCAGCTTCGCTTTCACCACGGGCTCGCGGACGGGGATCCGGAAGCCCACCACCCTCGGCAGCAGCCGCTCCATCCGGTCGAGGGCGGTTGCGTCGAAGTCCCAGGGCTCGGAGCAGGCGCGGCTCTCGTGATGCCGCACGAGGTCGCGGAGGTGCTCGCGCAGATCGGGCTCGCCGAGCCGCTCGGCGGTGCCGGCGACGTGCACGGGCACGAAGTTATAGGTCGGCAGCCCCTCGGACCGGTACCACTGCGGCGTCACGTAGGCCGACGGCCCGGGGAACACGACGGTGATGCGCTCCCCCGACGCCAGCGCTCGGGAGATCGGGTCGACGAGGGGCGCGTGGCCGACGAGCATCGGATCGCCTCGTTCATCCTCCCGCCAGAGCATCGGCAGGTGCGCGACGCGGAGCGGCGCCTCTGCGATGATCACCGCGAGGGGATGACCATCAACGATCTGCTTCGCCAGCGCGAGGGGATCGTCCGGCAGGTAGAGGGGGTTGATCCACACGGTCTCACCCTACTCGCGCGCGTCGACCCGCGCTCGGCCCGCCCACACCCCGCCGCGCCTTGCCCCAACCCCGGCCCCAACTCCAACCCCGGCCCCAACCCCGGCCACCATCCGCTGGTCAGTTTCAGGGGTTCGGCGCCGAGGTTACCCCTGAAACTGACCAGCGGATACGCCCCGGGGCGTGCTAAGCGCCGCACCTAGGCTCAGGGCGAGCGAAGCAGCCGGCACGCGAAGGTGCGAGAGCAGAGCTTGGAACGCGCAAGAGCGGGAGGGGCCGAAACCCCACCCGCTCTCGCGAAGTGCGCGTGCTTAGAAGAAGCGCACGACCGTCAGACCGGTCTCGCCGCCGGGGGCGATACCACCGAGACGCGTCGTGCCGCCCCAGCCGCCATGTACGGCCTGGCCGTTGCCGACGTAGACAGCGACGTGCTGGCCGGGGAAGACGAGGATGTCTCCGGGCGCGTAATCGCCACTGGTGACGATGGTGCCGCCGAGAGCGGTGTACTCGCCCACCTGTGTGCCGAGATCGCCTGCGGGGATGCCGACGGCGCGCAGCGAGTTCTCCACCAGCGCGGTGCAGTCCTGGTTGACGCCGAGTTGCGAGAGCGCCGCGTTCACGATTCCCTGCGCACCCTCGCCCGCCGGAACATCCGTGCCGGAGTAGGCACCGCTGCCGCTGCTCGCGGTCTGCTGCGCGGCGGCAGCCGCCTCGACGCGCTTGGCGGCTTCCGCAGCTTCCGCGGCCTCCTTCTCCTTGCGCTCCTGCTCGAGGATCTCAGCACCGACCGCACCGTCGGGCGCGGTGAGCGGCAGCACCGCGTCGTCGACCTGCACGGCTTTGAGGGTCTGGGATGCGGTGAAGCCGTCGGGCACACCCTCGGGCTCGGGCGCCGTAGCATAGGCGGGGAGGCTGAAAGTGCCCACCAGGCCGAAGCTGAGCGCCGCAGCGCCTGCCATCTGAGCGATTCGCTTCGCCTTCGCCGAAGCCGGCTTCGCGGCGTCGCCGGAAAGCACGACTTCCGTGCTGGGGTTCTGAATCACGAGAATAATCTGCCTAACGTTCGCTTACGGTTCTCACTCGAGAAACGACTCTTGCGAGTCGCGACCGTTCAAGGATAACCGAGGTTCTGCGAAATGTCACGTTCCGATCACGAAACCCTCAACCTAGCTTGAAACTTGGCGTCTTTTCCATGGGACGGGGACCCCGGATCTCTCGACATCGAGAGACTTGCGGCGGGGTTGAGACCGTGCAGGCCAGATCCCGCGCGAGAGCTGGATCCAGCGTTCCACCCCAGCCACCGTTATTCCCCGGACGATGCCGTGCCCGAGCATCGCCGACGCCACACCCGCGCGAACGCTGCGGCGTCGGCGCAGACCCCCGTGGGCATCGCGCATGATGCGGCGCAGGTGGCCCCGCTCTTGTCGCGATCAACGCGCGGGCGTCGCCCTCGGCGAGCGCGACATCGGATCGCGCAGGCCCAGTCGAACTCGGCGGACCCGTCCCATAAGGATCCGCCTCCGGTTATACGGAGACGAAGATGTGCGCGGCTGCATCGACGGGCAGGTCGAGCGCCTCGCTCGATCCCTCCACCTCGATGTGCACGGTATCGCCCCGACGGGCGAAGACGGCGGTGCTGCCGGGCAGCACGCCCGCGGCGGCGAGCTGCCCGAGCATCTCGGGATCGACCTGCAGCGGCTCGGCGAGGCGCTTGATGCGGGCGGTCACCGGCTCCTCGGGATCGATCAGCAGCTCGGAGATGCCGGTCACCCCGGCCTGGAAGGGGCCGGCTCGCAGCGCGCCGAGCTCTTCGAGACCCGGGATCGGGTTGCCGTACGGCGACTCGGTGGGATGCCCCAGGATGCCGAGCAGCTTGCGCTCGACCCGCTCGCTCATCACGTGCTCCCAGCGGCAGGCCTCCTCGTGCACGTAGGCCCATTCGAGGCCGATGACGTCGGAGAGCAGCCGCTCGGCGAGACGGTGCTTGCGCATGACGTGCACCGCCTTGGTGCGCCCCTCCGCTGTCAGTTCGAGACGCCGGTCGTCGGTGACGACGACGAGTCCGTGGCGCTCCATGCGGCCGATGGTCTGGGACACGGTGGGGCCGGAGTGGCCGAGGCGCTCCGAGATGCGCGCGCGCAGCGGGACGATCCCCTCCTCCTCGAGCTCGAGGATCGTGCGGAGGTACATCTCGGTCGTGTCGATCAGATCCGTCATCGCCGTCCCCTCATGACTTAGGCTTGCCTCACCAGCCTAGAGCATGCCCCGGGTTCCGCGCGCTCGATAGAATCGTGCGCATGGCCGATATCTCCATCCCCGCTGATCTCCTGCCCGCCGACGGTCGCTTCGGATGCGGCCCTTCCAAGGTGCGAGGCGAGCAGCTCGACTTCCTCGCCTCCCTGCAGCCCCGCGTGCTCGGCACCTCGCACCGGCAGGCTCCGGTGAAGGATCTCGTCGGCAGCGTGCGCGAGGGGCTCGCCGAGCTGTTCCGCGCGCCCGAGGGCTACGAGATCCTGCTCGCCAACGGCGGGGCGACGACGTTCTGGGATTCCGCCGTGCACTCGCTGATCGAGCGCCGCAGCCAGCACCTCGCGTTCGGCGAGTTCGGCGCCAAGTTCGGCAAGGCCGTCGCCGCGGCTCCGTTCCTCGAGTCCCCCGATATCCGCGAGGCGGCTGCGGGATCGCGCTCCGCGAGCGAGGCCGTCGTCGGCGTCGACGTGTACGCCTACCCGCACAACGAGACGTCGACGGGCGTCATGGCCCCGGTGCGGCGCGTGGCGGGCGATGCGGGATCGCTGACCGTGGTCGACGCGACGAGCGGCGCGGGCGGCATCGACTTCGACGCGAACGAGGTCGACGTCTACTACTTCTCGCCGCAGAAGAACTTCGCCTCCGACGGCGGACTGTGGTTCGCGCTCGTCTCACCCGCCGCGATCGAGCGCATCGAGCGCGTCACGAGCTCCGGCCGCTACATCCCCGAGACCCTGAACCTGGCCGGCGCGATCGAGAACTCGCGCAAGAACCAGACGCTCAACACTCCCGCCCTGGCGACGCTCGGCATGATGGACGAGCAGGTACGCTGGATCAACGACCGGGGCGGCCTCGCGTGGGCCGCGGCCCGCACGGCGGAGTCGTCCGGCGTGCTCTACGAGTGGGCCGAGCGCACGGCCGTCGCGACGCCGTTCGTGGCTGATCCCGATCACCGCTCGCAGGTGGTCGTGACGATCGACTTCGACGAGGCCGTCGACGCCGCGGCGATCTCGAAGGCCCTCCGCGCCAACGGGATCGTCGACACCGAGCCGTACCGCAAGCTGGGCCGCAACCAGCTGCGCATCGCCACCTTCACCGCGATCGATCCCGACGACGTGCGCCGGCTCACCGGCGCGATCGACTACGTGCTGGAGCGCCTGGTCTGAGTCGCTCGCCCGGTTCGGCCCCGTGAGAGCGCCGAATCCGGGCGCCGTCGGCGCTCCTCTGCGGTGCGCGCTCGCGCCGCAGAGGAGCCGGGCTACTCCTCGTCGTCCTCCGGATCGTCGTCATCGGAAGCATCCTCATCCGAGTCGTCGTCGAAGAGCTCCGTGTCGTCGGAGTCATCGTCGCGATCCTCGTCCTCATCGTCGTCCGATTCCCCGGAGTCCTCGAAATCGCCGTCTCCGGAGACGATGCCCTCGAAGTCCACGCCGTCGATCTCGTCGTCGAAGTCGCTGAAGTCGTTGTCGAGGATGTCGTCCTCCGACTCATCGTCATCGTCGACCTCGGCTGCTGCGGCCTCGGCCGCCGCGGCCTCCTCCGCCGCCTGACGCGCCTGCGATTCGCGGTACTGCGCGAGCCGCACCGACCACGGCACCCATTCGGGCGCGACGACCGCCCCGGCGCCGGGCAGCAGTTCGACCTCCAGCACGTTGATCGGCGACTCCTCGTCGACGCGGGCGAGCGTCGCGGCCCAGCGCCATCCCGGGTACCCGGGCATGCGGCACTCGAAGAACAGGGTGAGCACGTGGGCCTCGTGCACCTCGTGGCCCTCATCGACCCCGATCGTCTGCGGGTCGGCGATCTCCGCGAGCGCGGCCCGTGCGACGTCCCGCGCCGCCAGCAGCGCCTCGTCGGCCTCGGGGGCGGCGGCGGGAGCGCGCTCGGCCGGAGCATCCTCGATCAGTCCGCCTTCGACGGGCGCGCTCTCGGTGGGCGCACTCTCGGTCGGCTCGCCTTCAATCGGCGCGCCCTCAATCGGCTCGCCCTCAATCGGCTCAGACATCGAAGTCGTCCGCGACGCGACGCAGCAGCGACGCCACCTTGCGCGACTGCGCGCGCTCGGGGTATTGGCCCTGCTTCAGGCGCTCTCCGAGCCCGTCGAGCAGCTTCACCAGATCCTCGACGATCACCGCCATCTCGTCGGCCGACTTGCGGTTGCGCTTCGCCAGGCGCGGGGTCTCGAGCACGCGCACCGAGAGCGCCTGCGGGCCCTTGCGCCCCTCGGCGACGCTGTACTCCAGGCGGGTGCCGGGCTGCACATCGGCCCCATCGGGGATGACCGACGCGTGCAGGTACACCTGCGCACCGTCATCCCCCTGGATGAAGCCGAAGCCCTTCGCCTCGTCGTAGAACCTGACCTTGCCGTTCGGCATGCCTCGTCCCTCTCCCGCGGAGTCCGCTCCGCCCACGCACGTTCCTCGCGAGCGTCGCGCTCGCACACCGCATCAGTCTATCGCCCCGGACCCGAGGCGCTTCGGCGGCGCAGCCGGTAGCATGGCAGGGATGTCCACTGAAGCCAGCCCCCCGACGCTCCTCGAGCGCATTCTCGCCTACGCGTCGCTCACCATCATCGCCGTCGCGCTGCTCTCGTTCTTCGTCACCCTCATCGTCGGCCTCAACGACCGCCTGGCGATAGCCGAGGGACTGTGGCCCTTCGTCTACGGCTTCTCGCTCATCGGCCTGCCCATCGGCTTCGTGCTGCTGATCCTCCTGCTCGTCCTCAGTCAACGCCGCCGTCGCGCCGAGTTCCGGCGCTCCGGTGCCCAGCCCCGCAACCGCGCGTAGGCGCACGGACGCATCGATGAGCGGCACCCTGGCGCTCGCCTCCGCCATCGCGGAGATGGATCGCGACGCGCTCGCATCCCTCGTGCGGCGGCGACGGCCGCACGCCCCAGCGGGAATCGTCGATCCGATCGGACTCGCGGCCGAGCTGCTGCGGCCCGAGTCGATCATGCGGGCGATCACCCCGCTCGACCGGCGCGCGCTCGTCCTGCTCCTCGACCTAGCGAGGAGTTCGAACCTCGACGGGAGCGAGGCCCCGCCCGAGATCGCGCGAGACGACGAACCGATCGCCGAGCTGCTCCGGCTGGGGCTGCTCGGACTCGACGGATCCGTCGCCATAGCGCTGCCCGAGGTGTCCGAGGCGCTGCAGCAGGCGCTGCGGGCGGCGCAGCTCGAGCCGGACGAACTGCGCGACGCCCCGGATGAGACCGCCGACGAGGCGGACGCCGATCCCGAGGCCCGGGCCTGGGTCACCGCCGCTCTCGCCTCGGTCGCGCAGGCGTCCGAGATCCTGCGCACGCTGCGGGACCGCCCGGCCCGCATGAACCGCAGCGGAACGGTCGCCGTCGCCACCGTGCGCGGCCTCGCGGAGTCCGTCGGCATCGATCCCGAACCCGCGTCCCGCACCCTCGTCGCGCTCGAGCACGCGGACCTGGCCGCTCCGGCGGACGGCGCGCTCGTCCCCACCGCGCTCGCGGCGCACTGGCTGCGGCTCGATCACGTCGACCGCTGGCTCGCTCTCGCGTCGGCCGCGCTCGCCTCGATGCCCCGGCCGCTGCGCGCCGCACTCGGGAGCGACCGATCCCTCTCCGCCGCCGCGCAGCGCCTCTCCCTCCGCTTCCCGCTGCTCCCGCGACAGCAGCTCGCCGAGGCCGAGGAGTTCGCGGGCCTGGCCGAGCATCTCGGGCTCACCCGACGGGGCCACCTGAGCCGCGCGGCCGAGCTGCTCCTCGCCGCTGACCGAGACTCCGCCCGCGAGCTGGCACGGCAGCAGCTGCCAGAGGCCTCCGCCGGGGTCTACGTGCAGCCCGACCTCAGCGTCGTCGTGCCCGGTCCGCTCCGCCCCCGCGACGAGGCCGAGCTCGCCGCGCTCACGGCCCCCGAGCACATCGGGGCCGCCTCGACCCGGCGCGCAACGGAGGCGTCGATCGCGGAGGCGCTCAAGCGCGGCATCGCCCCTGCTGACGCCCGTTCGGCGTTCGAACGCATCTCCCTCACCGGCATCCCGCAGCCCCTCGACTACCTGCTCGGGTCGCTCGCCGCGCGGGTGGGGGACATCTCGGTGAGCGAGCACCGCGGCGACACCGGCCGCACCCGCATCGCGGTCGGCCGCGGCGAACTGGCCGACACGCTGTTCGTCGACCGGGCGCTGCAGCACCTGCAGCTGCAGCGGATCGACGCGACCACGCTGCTCTCCCGGCTGCGCGCCGAGCACGTGCTCGCCGCGCTCGCCGACGCGCGATACCACGCCTCGGGGCCTGCGTCGGATCCCGCATCCGAGACCCTCGATGCGGGATGGGGCGCGTTCGGGGACCCGGACCCCGCATCGACCGCGGCCGTCGTATTCGGGTGGACGCCCACGTCCGAGCCCGAGCTCTCGGGGCCGCTCGCCGAGATGGTCGAGCGCGTGCATGCCGCCGCGCGCTCGGAGCCCGGAACCGGCGACTTCACCCGCCGCCTCGAGCTCGCGATCCGCGATCGCACCGCGGTGCGCGTCACGGCCGAGGCCCGCGGCCAGCAGCACGTCTTCGTGCTGCTGCCCGCGTCGCTCAACGCCGGCCGGCTGCGCGCCGCCGACCAGGCCGCCGGCGTCGAGCGCACGCTGCCGGTGAGCATGATCACCGCCGTCGAACCGGCGTAGGCCGGAGCGGCGGCGAGCGGGTGCATTCGAGCCGGGCACGGTAACCTAGTGCGTTATGACCCTCGGCCCCCTCATCGTGCAGAGCGATCGCACCGTCCTCCTGGAGGTCGCGCACCCCGACGCGGAGGACGCGCGCCACGAGCTCGCCGTCTTCGCCGAGCTCGAGCGGGCCCCCGAGCACATCCACACCTACCGCATCACCCGGCTCGGCCTCTGGAACGCGCGCGCGGCCGGCCACACGGCCGAGGAGATCCTCGACACCCTCGACCGCCACGCGAAGTTCCCGGTGCCGAGCGGGGTCGCGAGCGAGATCGAGGACACGATGCGCCGCTACGGGCGGCTCACCATCGAGCGGTTGGATCCTCCCGTCGTTCTGCGCGGAGGCGAGGCACGAGCCGGAGTCGCAGAATCCAGCGGAACCGACGGTGGATCCTGCGGCTCCTCCGTCGCGCAGGATGGCGGGGACTCCTCGATTTCGACTCCGCTCGCACCTCGCTCCGCTCAATCAGAGGACAGCCAGATCCCGCAGCTCGTGCTGCGCTGCGACGATCCCGCGATCCTGCGCGAGGTGACGAGCGCGAAGAAGATCGCCCCGCTCCTCGGCAACAAGCTCGACGATCGCACCTACCCCGTCGCCGCATGGGCGCGCGGCGAGCTGAAGCAGCAGCTCGTGGCGCGCGGCTGGCCGGCCGAGGATCTGGCGGGGTACACCCCTGGCGAGGCCTACGACATCGAACTCGAGCAGAGCGACGGCGATGCCGACGGCAACGGCGGCTGGCACCTCCGCGACTACCAGGCGAAGGCGGTCGAGGCGTTCCAGAGGGGCGGATCAGGCGTGGTGGTGCTGCCCTGCGGCGCGGGCAAGACGATCGTGGGGGCCGCGGCGATGGCCGCGGTGGGCGCGAAGGCGCTGATCCTCGTCACGAACGCGGTCTCGGCCCGCCAGTGGCGCGACGAACTGCTGCGCCGCACCTCGCTCACCGAGGAGGAGATCGGCGAATACTCAGGCCAGGTGAAGGAGGTGAAGCCCGTCACCATCGCCACCTACCAGATCCTCACCAGCCGCAGGAAGGGCGAGTACGCTCACCTCTCGCTGCTCGACGCGCAGGACTGGGGCGTGATCGTCTACGACGAGGTGCACCTGCTGCCCGCCCCCGTGTTCAAGCTCACCGCCGAGCTGCAGGCGCGCCGCCGCCTCGGCCTCACCGCCACGCTCGTGCGCGAGGACGGCCGCGAGGGCGACGTGTTCAGCCTCATCGGCCCCAAGCGCTACGACGCCGCGTGGAAGGACATCGAGGCGCAGGGCTTCATCGCGCCGGCGGCCTGCTTCGAGGTGCGCATCGACATGACCGAGTCGGAGCGCATGGACTACGCGGCGGCCGAGGACCAGGACCGCTACCGCATCGCATCGTCCACGCTCGTCAAGCAGCCCGTGGCGCGCCGCATCATCGACAAGCACCCGGGCGAGAGCGTGCTCGTGATCGGGCAGTACATCGACCAGCTGGAGTCGATGGCCGAGGCGCTGGGAGCGCCGCTCATCACCGGTCAGACGCCGGTCGATGAGCGGGAGCGGCTGTTCCAGGCCTTCCGCGACGGCGAGGAGCGGATCCTCGTGGTCTCGAAGGTCGCGAACTTCTCCGTCGACCTCCCCGATGCATCGGTGGCGGTGCAGATCTCGGGATCGTTCGGCTCGCGCCAGGAGGAGGCCCAGCGCCTGGGCCGCCTGCTGCGGCCGAAGGCGAAAGGCCTCACCGCCTCCTTCTACACCCTCATCGCGCGCGACACCGTCGACCAGGACTTCGCGCAGAACCGCCAGCGCTTCCTCGCCGAGCAGGGCTACAGCTACACGATCCTCGACGCGCACGATCTGTAGGCGGGCCGATCGAGCGGAGCGGAGTCGAGACCAGGCACCGGCCTTGATTTCGACTCCGCTCCGGTCAATCAGCGGCCGATCCGACTCCGCTTAATCAGCGGTCAGCCGCCGACGGTGACGAGCACCTTCACCTGCTCGGGATCGT
Source organism: Leucobacter sp. (assembly GCA_047606985.1). Lineage (GTDB taxonomy): Bacteria > Actinomycetota > Actinomycetes > Actinomycetales > Microbacteriaceae > Leucobacter. The sequence goes on from JASGDX010000202.1 coordinate 9,803, forward strand.
CGGACGCCGCGAAGGCGCGATCCGCCTCGGCGATGTCGAACGTCGAGGTGATCAGTTCGTCGAGCGGCAGGCGGCGCTCGCGCAGCAGCGCGATAGCCCGATCCACATCTTCGCGCACGTACATGAGGTTGCCCAGCAGCGCGATCTCGCGGTCCTGGATCAGCTCGAGGTCGATCGTGGTGGGGCCGGCGGGCACGCCGACGGTCATCACGGTGCCGCCCTTCTCGAGCATCTCGATGGCCAGGTGCACGGTCGACTCGCGCGACACGCAGTCGAACACCACGTCGGCCTTGCCGCCGAGCAGGGCGACGGCCTGACCCGCGGCCCCTTCGACCGCGGGGTCGAAGCTGCCGACCGCGCCCAGGCGCTCGGCGCGGTCCCGCTTCGACTCGAGCAGATCGGCGACGACCACCTTCTCGGCGCCGGCGTGCAGCGCCGCGATCATGACGAACAGGCCGATGGGGCCGGCGCCCAGCACCACGACGCGAGCCCCGGCGAGGTCGCCTGCCCGGCGCACGGCGTGCACCGGAGTGGCGAGCGGCTCGATGAGCGCGGCCTCGAGGTCGCTGAGGTCGTCGGGCAGCGGCACCACCCGGTCGGCGGCGATCGTGAAGCGGTCGGTCATGCCTCCGGGGGTCTGGCAGCCGAAGACGTCGAGCGTGGCGCAGATGTTGTAGCGCCCGCGCCGGCAGGGCACGCAGGTGCCGCAGGCCAGGTTGGGCTCGATGACCACGCGCCGGCCGACGAGGTCGGCGGGAGCCTCGGACCCCGCCGCCTCGACCACGCCGACGACCTCGTGCCCGGGCCAGAACGGCAGCGACATGAACGGGTGCCGCCCGTGGGCGGCGTGCACGTCGGAGCCGCAGATGCCCACCACGGTGGAGCGCACGAGCACCTCGTCGGCCGCGGCGACGGGCGCCTCCTCCTCGAACACCCGGATGTCGTCGACCGAGTTCACGACGACCCGGCGGTTGGCCTGCCCCTCAGCCATCAGTAGGCCGTGTATCCGCCGTCGGCGACGAGCACCGAACCGGTGATGAACGATGCGGCGTCGCTGGCGAGGAAGACGACGCTGGGCGCGATCTCCTCGGGCAGGGCGAAGCGCTGCTGCGGGGCGTCCTCGATCCAGTAGCGCTGGAACTCGGGGCGGTCCACTGGAGCCATCTCGGTCTTGCAGTAGCCCGGGGCGACTGCATTGACGCGGATGCCGAGCGGCGCCCACTCGGCTGCGAGCGACTTGGTGAGGTGGTGCACGGCGGCCTTGGAGGCGTTGTAGGCGGGCTGCATCTGCGGACGGTTGACGATGATGCCGGACATCGAGCCGATGTTCACCTGCGCACCGCCGCCGATCTCGCGCATGTGCGCGCCGACCGCCCGGCTGCACTTCCACAGCGCGGTGACGTTGAGATCCCACACGGCATCCCACTGCTCGTCGGTGACGTCCCACGAGTCGGCGTGGTAGCAGGTGCCGGCGTTGTTAACGAGGATGTCGATGCGGCCGAGGCCGGCGACGGCCTCCTCGACCATGCGGTCGATCTGCGCGCTGTCGGTGATGTCGGCGGTGATGGCGACGAACTCGTAGCCCGCCTCCGCGGCTTCTGCGACGACCCGCGCATTGCGCTCGGCGCTGCGGCCGGCGATCGCGACGCGGGCGCCCGCCTCGGCCAGCCCGAAGGCGAAAGCCTTGCCGAGACCCTGGTTGCCGCCGGTGACGAGGGCGGTCTTGCCCTCGAGACTGAACTTCGACATGTGTGATTCCTTAACTGCTGTGAATGGATGGGAAGATGTGCGCCGCTCAGCGGCCAGGGTAGACGACCGACTTGAGGCTGTCGGGGTCGGTGTCGCTCTCGAGCGCGGCTTCGACCTCGTCGAGGCCGAAGCGGCCGGTGACCAGCGAGTCGAGATCGATCTGCCCGCTGGCGACGAGCTGCGCCGCCACCGGCCAGGTCTGCGTGTAGCGGAAGATGCCGGTGACCCAGATCTCATGGTTCTGGATGTCCTCGACGGGCAGCGTCATCTCGGGGTTGCCGAGGCCGACCAGCACGGCACGACCGCCGGGGCGCACGGCGCGGATGCCGCTCTGCACGGCGGGCGGGGCGCCGCTCGCGTCGATGAAGGCGTCGATCGGCAGACCGAGATCCTTGGGATCCTGCTCGCGCGGATCGAGGACACGGGTGGCGCCGTACTGCAGCGCGCGCTCACGACGCTCGGCCACCAGGTCTGAGACGATGACCTCGCCGGCGCCGAAGGCCCGCGCGGTCTGCGCTGTGATGATGCCGATGGGGCCCGCACCGGCGATGAGCACGGTGGAGCCGGGCACGAGGCCGGCCTTGCGCACCGAGGCGATGGCGACCGAGAGCGGCTCGAGCAGGGCGGCGGCCTCGTCCGAGAGCTCATCGGGGATGTCGTGCGCGAAGTCGGACTGGATGGTGACGTACTCGGCGAAGGCGCCGTCGATGGGCGGAGTGGCGTAGAACTCCATGTCGGGGCACAGGTTGTAGTTGCCGGTGCGGCACTCGTGGCAGCGGCCGCAGGGCCGCTGCGGTTCGATGGCCACGCGCTGCCCGACGCGCTCGGCCGGCACGTTCGAGCCGACCGCGACGATGACGCCGCAGGCCTCATGCCCGAGCACCAGCGGGGCGTCGACCACGAAGTCACCGATGCGACCGTGGCGGAAGTAGTGCACGTCGGAGCCGCAGACGCCGACAGCGCCCACCTTGATCAGCACCTCGTCGGCCGCGGGCTGCGGCACGGGGCGCTGCTCGATGGTGAGCTCGCGCGTGCCGAGCAGCACGCTCGTACGCATCGTCTCCGGGATTCCGGCCGTCTCCCCTGCATCCGCCTGGTTCGGGGCTGTATCCGTCTGACTCAAGGCTGTCTCCTTCACGTTGCGGTCGTTCGGTCATGGGTGGTGAAGAGCGAGCGTCCGGCGACGACGTACTGCGCGCCGGATGAGAGCGCGCGTACCGCCAGCTCGGGGGTGACGCCGCCGTCGACGGCTACATCGCAGCTGGGGGCGAGTGCTGCGACGCGCTCCAGCAGAGCGGGGTCGGCGGTGTCTCGGGTGCCCGGCGCGATCAGCATGACGAGGGATCCCCCGAAGCGACCCGCCGCGAGGTCGCCGACCGTATAGGTCGGCGGCAGTTCGCGCCAGACGGCGCAGCCGGATCCCGCGAATGCCGCACAGACGGCGTCATCGCCGGCCAGCCACTCGGGGAGGACGATGCGCTCTGCGCCGACCTCGCGCGCGAACTCGGTCAACGCACGCATCTCGACAGAACCGCCGACGAGCCCTGCGCCGTCGAGCAGGATCACGTGCAACTCGATCCGGGCGTCCGGCAGCGCGGCGCGCAGGGCTCGGATCTCGTGGGGTGCGACGCCGAGATGCACGATCCGGCCGGCGGTACCGACGCCATCGCCACCGTCACCGTCACCGGGAGCCAGGATCAGATCGGCGTGGATCGGCATGCCGCGCGCGGCGAGTTCCTTCGCGGCCTCGATCCGGCGATCCGGCCCGACCGCGTAGATGCTCCCGGCGACCGCTCCAGCCGGCAGATCGGTCGCCCAGCTCGCCAGACCCACGCCCGGTGAAATGTCCGCGTCGGTCACAAGCGGTTCCGGTCGAGATCGGTGACGCTCGCGACGTCGAGGTAGCGCGCGTATCGCTGAGAGCGGTCTGCACCGCTGGGCGTGGCCGCAGGAACGCTCGGAGGCCGCCAGGCCGCGGCGAGATCGGCGACGGTCTCGCCGCGCAGCACGGCGGCCGCCTGCACCGCAGCACCCCGCGCGACGGCCTCGGGCGCGTCGACCAGATCGACGGGCCTGCCGAGCGTATCCGCGAGGATCTGCGTGTACGCCTGGGAGCGGGAGCCGCCGCCGATCGCGAGGATCGTGCCGTCGGTGCGGATCCCGCAATTCTCGATGCGCCCGAGTCCTGAGACGAGGCCGAAGACGACGCCCTCGTAGGCGGCTCTCGCGAACTGCTCCCGGGTGACATCGGTGGTGATGTCGGCCATGAGGCCCGAAGCATTGGGACGGTTGGGCGTGCGCTCGCCGTCGAGGAAGGCGGCGAGTACCGGCCCCTCCTCGCCCGCGGCGAGCGCGAGGCGAGAGAGTTCCGTGTGAGAGACCCCCAGCAGCCTGGCCGCCGCATCGGTGACCTTAGCCGCGTTCAGCGTGCAGATGAGCGGCAGAAAGCCGCCGGTCAGATCCGCGACGCCGTTGACCAGCCCGCTGACGTCGCGCACCGGGTCGGGGGTGGTCGTGAACACGACACCCGAGGTGCCGAGGGCGAAGACCAGGTCCCCTTCCGCGATGCCGAGTCCCACGGCCGAGGCGTGCTGATCGCCGCCGCCCGCCGTGACGATCGCACCGGCCTCGATGCCCAGCGCGACGGCGGCGTCGGCGGTCACGCGACCCGCGACGCCTTCCGGGGGCAGCACGGTCGGCAGCATCGGCTCCCAGTCGAGGGAGTCATCGATGATCCGCAGGTGCTCGGGAACGTAGCGGTTGAGCGCCGGGTCGAAGTAGCCGGTGCCCGAGGCATCGGATCGATCCGTCGCCATCTCGCCGGTGAGGCGGTAGGTGAGGTAGTCGTGCGGCAGCAGCACGTGGCGCAGCCGGGAGAAGTTCTCGGGCTCGTGCCGTTTGAGCCAGGCGACCTTGCTGATCGTGAAGGCGGCGGTGGGGATCGATCCAACGCGCTCGAGGAAGCGGTCGGGGCCGATCTCCATCAGCAGCTCGCGCAGTTCGGGATCGGAGGTGGTGTCGTTCCACAGCTTCGCATCCCTGATCACGGCGCCCTCTGCGTCGAGCGGCACCATTCCGTGGCATTGGCCGGCGATGGAGAACGCCTCGACGCGGACATCGCCGCCCAGCCGCACGGCCTCGCGGAAGGCGGAGACGAAGGCC
>JASGDX010000203.1:0-3735 GCA_047606985.1 Leucobacter sp.
CGGCCGAGGCGCGGGTAGCCGAGGATCGTGGCGTTGGGCAGGGGCGTCGTAGCGGGCATGCGGGTCCTTCGACTCGGGATCGGGGTGCTGGCGCCCGAGCGCACTCGGGCATCCTCAAGCTATCCCGGACCTCCGACATCCACGGCCGATATTGCGCCGTATGAATGACGAAGTGTTACGGCGCCGGATGCGGACGCCGCATCCGGCCCCCGACCGGACCGGATTCGGGGATCGCCGTGAGCCCCGCGCTTGATACGGGAACGGCGCTCGGAGTACCTTGAGCGATACGGCGTCGCGCGACGTCCGTCCCCCTGAAGGAGGAGGAACCCTTGACCGACAGCATCCCGTCCAACGCACCGGGCACCCGCCGCGTGCTCCCCGGCGACTCGAAGCCGATCGATTCCGACCGCGTGCAGAAGCTGCTCGCAGAGGAGTGGGAGCGCTTCACCTCGTGGTCCCAGGCCTCGGGCGAGCACAACAAGCGGGCTTCCAGCTCACTGCCGCTCGGCGTGACCAGCTCGTTCCAGCACTGGGATCCCTACCCCATCACCATCGAATCGGCGCGCGGAGCCCACCTCACCGACGTGGGCGGCAACCGTCTGCTCGACCTCTCGATGGGCTTCGGCGCCGGCCTCGTCGGCCACCTGAACCCTCTCGTGGTCGAGGAGGTGACGCACGCGCTGAACAGCATCGGCACGCTCTTCGTCACGCCGTCGTCGCAGGCCACCGACATGGCCGAGCGCTTCAAGCAGCGCTTCGACCTCGACATGCTGCGCTTCACCAACTCGGGCACCGAGTCGCTGATGTACGCGATCCGCAGCGCCCGCGCCTACACCGGCCGCAAGGGCATCGCGAAGGTCGAGGGCGGCTACCACGGCGGTTACGACGCCCTGCAGGTCTCGGTGAAACCCGCGCTCGAGGACATCGGCCCGGCCGACAACCCGATCCCCGACGTGCCGGGCGACGCGATCCCCGGCGACGTGTACGTGGTCGCCTACAACGATCTCGGCCAGCTCGAGCGCGCGTTCAGGGAGCACGGCGACGACATCGCCGCGTTCGTGGTGGAGCCGGTGGTCGAGAACCTCGCCATCGTGCTGCCCGACGAGGGCTACCTCGAGGGTGTGCGAGCGCTGTGCGACGAGTACGGCGTCGTGCTGATCTTCGACGAGGTGAAGACCGGCCTCACCGCCGGCCACGGCGGCGCTGCGCAGCGCCTCGGCGTGAAGCCCGACCTCATCACGCTCGCCAAGTCGATCGGCGGCGGCCTGCCGCTCGCGGCGTTCGGCGGCAAGCAGGAGATCATGGACGTCGTCGTCGACGGCCGCATGGCGCACTTCGGCACCTACAACGGCAACGCCCTGGTCATGGCCGCGGCGAAGGCCGTCGATCAGCTGATCACCCCCGAGGCGAGCCAGGCCCTCGAGGATCTCAACAACCGCACGCTCGACACGATCGACGAGATCATCGGCGAGTACGAACTGCCGGCGCACACGCTGGGTCTCGGCGCGAAGGGCTGCGTCACCTGGAGCACCGCGCCGGTGCGCAACTACCGCGACTACAAGGCCACCGATTTCGGCGTGGCCGAACTGTCTTGGCTGTGGGGCGTGAACCGCGGCGTGCTCACCCCTCCCGGACTCGATGAGCAGTGGCTGGTGTCGCTCGCCCACACCCAGGAGGATCTCGACGTGCTGATCGAGGACTACCGCACGCTCGCGCAGGCGCTGCGGGCGTAGCCGCTGGCCCCGACGCGACGAACGGCGGGGCGACGACGGGGCCCGCCCGCAGAGCTTCTCCGGGCGGGCCCCGTCGATGCGGATTCGGCTACTTGGTCTCGGCGCGATGCAGGAAGGCGGCAGTGGCCTCGCGCGTGGTCTTGCCCTTCGGCGCGAACGCCACGTTGCCGTTCGCCTGCTTGACACCAGTGGTGATGCCGTTGGCGGCCATCCACTTGATCTCCTCGGCGAATTTGTAGTTCTTCGGCACGTCGACGAAGGTGCTCTGCGCCGTGCCGCCGGACACCTCGTCCCGGTACTGCCGGTACAGGAACGCCGCCATCGCCTCGCGGGTGATCTTGTCGCCTGGCCCGAACTTGCGCGAGCCGTCCGGCTGCTTGGTGCCAGTCGTCACGCCGTTCTCGTAGGCCCACATGATCTGCGTGTAGAACTTGTGGCCGGGCTTCACGTCCGTGAAGGGGCTCTTCGCGGGGGCCTCGTAGCCGTTCGGATCGGCCAGCCGGTACAGGAACGCCGCCATCGCCTCGCGCGACACGTTGTCCTTCGGCAGGAACTTCACGGTGCCGTTCTTCTGCTGCACGCCGGTCGTCACGCCCGACCTCGCCATCCAGTCGATGTCCTGCTCGAACTTGTAGCCCTTGGGAACGTCGACGAACTCGCGCAGGTCGAAGTTGTCGAGCTGGATGCGCTGCAGCAGGCCGATGGTGAAGGTCTCGGCCTTCGACGCGTCGCGGGTGCCGAAGATGGTGCCGTCGTAATAGACGGTGACGCCGTTGTTCGTCAGCTGCGCCCGCAGCTTGTACGTGCCGGGCGCGCCGTTGAAGTCGTGCCTGCCGTGGTTCACGTTGTCCTCGGTCCAGCCGGAGAAGATCGACTTGGTCACATCGGTCACGGCTCCGGTCTGCTGGTTGACGAGCGCGAGCTTGTAGCGTCCCTTGTCCTCCATCAGCGAGCTCACCGTCACCGACACGCTGCCGATGTTCATGCTCGCGCTCGGCGCGGTATAGCTGGCGTTCGAGAGATCGATGGGGTCGGCATAGCCCGTGGTCGGGTTCTCGGGGCCCATGAAGATCGGGGAACTGGAGTAGGTGTCCGGGATCCTGACATCGATCCAGATGTAGTACTTGGTGCGCTTCAGGCCCGACACGCTCCAGGTCGCGCTGTTCGCCGAGGTCGGGTCGTAGGTGAAGCCGGAGGTGCCGTAGGTGTAGCGCTTGCCCGACACCCCGACCTCGTTGATGTAGACCGAGAAGGCGCGCTTCTGCGCGATCGACATGCCGGCGGGGAACGTCACGGTGCCGCTCATCGCGCGGTCGGTCGGCACCGCAGCCTCGGCAGTGAGCGCGGCGTCGCCGTCGAGCCCGGCATCGGAGGGCGCAGGCTCGGAGTCCTCCCCATCCGGCGCCTGCGCATCGGTCGCCTCCCCGGACGCGGCCTCGATCGCCCGCGATTCGGGATCGGCGACACCGGTCTCCGCCCCGCTGTCATCGGCGACGGGCGGCGCGACCGTCTCCTCGCCCGCCTGCGCGGTCTCGCCCGACGTCTCGACGGCGCCGGCCGGCACCGCGGTCAGCGCCGACAGCGCCAGCGCGGCGATGGCCCCCAATGCCAGCGCGCGTCCGCGCGCACCGGTCTTCGACATGGAAATCATGCGTTTCCCCTCCAACGCTTCGCGGGCCGATCGCGTCCTTCTCACGGACCGCCCCACTAGCACGCTACCCGAATCCTCAGATGAAGCCAATCGGCCAGGACGAACCCGGTCGAGGGCCGATCCTCCGAACCTGGACCGACGCCTACACCGTGTACGGTTCGAGCTTCGCCAGCATCTCGGCGGTCACGTACGCGCGCACGCGCGTGCCCTCCTCCACGTACTCGGTCGAGAGCACGCGGTTGCGCTCGTGCATCTCGGCGACGAGCTCACCCCGGGCGTAGGGGATCACCGCGGTGATCTCGCGATCCGGGATCGGCAGCGCGGCGTCGATCCGGCGGCGCAGCTCCTCGA
>JASGDX010000204.1:0-5092 GCA_047606985.1 Leucobacter sp.
CGCTCGATCCCTGCCGCACGTCGGGGTGGGTCCGGGTGCCTCGGGTGACGGCGACGGCATCGCCGACGATGCGCTCGCCGAGCGGATCCGCCCCCTCGGGCCCCTCGGCCTCCGAGTCGCCGAGCCCGGAGCGGAGGCGCACGATCCGCTCCTCCTCGCCGGCGTCCTGGTATCCGATCACCACCCGGTTGAGCCGGTCGTGCACGCTCTGCGAGAGCCGGGCCGTGCCGATGTTGTCGAACGGGTTCATCGACGCGACCACGCGGAACGTCGGCTTCGCCTGGATGCGCCCCACGCGCGGCACCGAGATCGCCCGATCCCCCATCGCCATGAGCAGGGTGTTCATCGTGTCCTCGGGCGCGCGGTTGAGCTCCTCGATGTAGAGGAAGCCGCCCTCCTGCATGGCCTCGACGAGCGGGCCGGGGACGAAGTTGTCGGCCGAGTAGTCCTCGCGCAGCACGCGCGCGGGGTTGTGATGCCCCACGAGCTTGGCCGGCGTGAGATCCGCGTTGCCCTCTACGAAGAACAGCGGGATCCCCCACTCCTGCGTGATGGCCTTGAGGATCGTCGTCTTCGAGGTGCCCGGAGGCCCCTCGAGCAGCAGATCCCGGCCCGCGGCGACGGCCGCGAACGCGAGTTCGAGTTCGCGCTCGCGGCCGACGACGTGCGCGGCGATCCGATCCCGGCTGCCGGCGATGCTCTCCGCCGAGGTGCGTGTCGAGGTCACTGCTCCTGCTTTCCCGAGTCGCGGGCTGGCGGGGCGGCGTCGTATCCCGCCCCGCCGGGCCTGCTACTTCTTGACGGTGAATCCGGCGTCCACCGGCAGGGTCACGCCCGTGACGTACCTCCCCAGCTCGGAGGAGAGGTACACGATCGCGTTCGAGATATCGACCGCCTCGATCATCGGGACGGGCAGGGCGTTCGTCATCGCCTGACCCATCTGCGGATCCTGCTCGAGGAACTGCTGCATGACGTCGTTGACGACCATCGGGGTATTCACCCCGGTCGGGTGCACGGTGTTCACCCGGATCGAGTGCGGCGCGAGGTAGTTGGCGTAGGCGCGCATCAGCCCGACGACGCCGTGCTTCGCCGCCGTGTAGGCAAGGCCACCCGGGGTGTCGCCGCCGATGCCGTTCAGACCGGCGGTCGAGCTGGTGAGGACGATGGATCCTCCGCCGCGCTCGATCAACGCCGCCTTCGCGACCTCCACGGTGTTGTAGACGCCGGTCAGGTTGATGTCGACCACGTCCTGCCACTCCTCCTCGACCGGGTTCAACGACAGCGCCGCGATGCCCGCGTTGGCGGCGACGATGTCGAGCCCGCCCAGCTCGGCGACGCCGATGTCGACCGCGGACTGCAGCGCGGCGCGGTCGCGCACGTCGACCTGGGTCGCGAGGATGCGGCGGTCGAGCGCTTCGACGAGGTTCACGGTTTCCGCAAGGTCCTCGGGCGTCGCCATCGGGTAGCCGACGGTCTCGACCTGGGCGCAGAGGTCGACCGCGATGATGTCCGCACCCTCCTCCGCAAGCCTGACGGCGTGCGAGCGGCCCTGGCCGCGCGCGGCGCCGGTGATGAAGGCGACCTTGCCCTCCAGTAGTCCTGCCATGATGATTCTCCTTCGGTTCGTGCGGAAAGCGGGTCTTGCGGCACCGGACCCGCAGCGGTGATGCCGGTCCGCGGCGCATCGCCGCGGGCCGCGCGGGTCACTTCAGGATCGCCCCCGCGTCGACCGGCAGCGGAACGCCGGTGATGTAGCGCGCCTCGTCGGAGGCGAGGAACAGCAGCGCGTTCGAGATGTCCACCGGCTCCACCCAGGGGATCGGCAGCATGTTCATCGCCTGCGAGACCGGTGCGAAGTCCTCCCGCGTCGGGTGCTCGATATCCGGTGCGAACAGCTTGAAGATCCGCTCGTTCATGATCATGGGCGTATCCACCTGCGTGGGGTGGATGCTGTTCACCCGGATCCCGAACGGCGCCAGCTCCATCGCGAGCGTGCGCATGAGGCCGACCACGCCGTGCTTCGCCGAGACGTAATGCCCCACGTTCTGGAATCCGCGGATGCCCGCTTCGGAGCTCGTGAGCACGATGGACCCGCCGCCAGCCGCCTTCAGATGCGGGATCGCGGCCTTCGCCGTGCGCCAGACGCCCGACAGGTTGATGTCGATCATGTTCGACCACTCGTCGTCGGGGATCTCGTCGATCGGGTTCGGAGAGCCCGAGATGCCGGCGTTGGCGGAGACGATGTCGAGTCGGCCGAGTTCGGCCACGCCCTCGTCGACCGCGCGCTTCACCTGCTCCCAGTCCCGCACGTCGGCCTTCGAGGCGACGATGCGGCGGTCGAGCGTCTCGACCGCCCGAACGGTCTCGGCCAGGTCCTCCTCCGTCGCGGGATCGTAGGGGTTCTCGGGAATGCGATCGCAGATGTCGATCGCGATGATGTCGGCGCCCTCCTGCGCGAGCCGGATCGCGTGCGAGCGGCCCTGACCGCGCGCGGCTCCCGTGATGAACGCGACCTTGCCTTCAACTCTGCCTGCCATGGTGATTCCTCGTTTCTCCTCATTGAGACGGGTTGCGGAACGCCCGAACGGACGCTGCGTCGCGTCGGCGACGTGCTTCGCCGTCGGCGGGAACCCCCGTATTCCCGATCGTAGTGGCACTCAGTGCCGAATGGAAGGGCCGAATATCGACTCGAGGCGGCGATATGCTGCACTGCATGAAACCCCACGTTCAGGAGGCGGTCGAAGAGGCGTCGGCACCGGCCCCCTCGCGACCCGGCCGATCCCCGGCCACCACGCACGGCGAGCTCAGCCACGTGGCGCTCAACCTGTTCCTGGAGCAGGGCTTCGACGAGACCACGGTCGACCAGATCGTGCGCGCAGCCGGGATCGGACGGCGCACCTTCTTCCGCTATTTCGCGTCGAAGAACGAACTCCCCTGGGGCGATTTCGGTTCGCTGCTGGACGCGATGCGCGTACGGCTCGCCGAACTGGACGACGACCTTCCGCTGATGGAGGCGCTGCGGGTCGCCGTCATCGACTTCAACACCTTCCCTGAGGCCGAACTCCCCTACCACCGCGGTCGCATGTGGCTGCTGTTGAACGTGCCCTCCCTCACCGCCTACTCCACGCTGAAGTACGCCGAATGGCGCGCCGTGATCGCCGAGTACGTGGCGCGCAGGCGCGGGGAGAACCCCGCCGATCTCGCGCCGCAGACCATCGCGTGGGCCTGCCTGGGCCTGTGCATCGGCGCCTACGAGCGCTGGCTCTCCCATGAGGAGGCGAACCTGCTCGAGCTGCTCGACACCGCGTTCCTCACCGCCGAGAGCGTGTTCGGGATCGCGGAGAGCTGACCGTGCCTCGCCCGGGGGCGCCGATCCGCACCGTCGTCGTCGGGGCCGGAGCCGCCGGTGTTCCGCTCGCGGTGCGGCTGAGCGAGGATCCCGGTCGCGAGGTCGTGCTGCTCGAGGCGGGCCCCGTCGGCGAGCCGCCCGCGGAGCTGCTCGACGGCGCGACGCTGCCGGCGGCCGTTCCGGGGCACCCGGCGAACTGGGGCTTCGCGGCCGAGCTGTTCCCGGGGGCCGGCACGATCGTGCCCCGCGGCAGGATCGTCGGCGGCTCAAGCGCCATCAACGGCGGATACTTCGTGCGCGCGACGGCCGGCGACTTCGAGCACTGGGAGCGCGAGGGCGGCCCGGCCTGGAGCTACCGGAGCGCGCTGCCGATCCTCGAATCTCTCGAAGACGATCTCGACTTCGGCGACGCTCCGGGGCACGGGTCTCAAGGGCCGATGCGAGTACGCCGCGCCCATGGCGACCTCGTCGACGCCTTCGAGCGGGCCGCCGAGCAACTCGGCTTCCGCGCGGAGCCCGACAAGAACGCACCCGGCGCCCTGCCGGGCGTCGGCCCCGTCCCCTCGAACATCGTGGACGGCGTGCGCGTCAGCACCGCCATGGCTTATCTTCCGCTCGTCGCGGAGCATGACCGGCTCACGGTGCGAGGCGACGCGCGGGCACTGCGGGTGCGCGTGGACGACGGCCGGGTCTCAGGCGTCGAGGTGCTGATCGCGACTCCCGCGGGGAGTGCCTCGACCTGTTTCATCCCGGCCGACGAGGTCGTGCTCTGCGCAGGGGCCGTGATGACCCCGCAGCTGCTGATGCTCAGCGGCATCGGCCCCCGCGCCGAGCTCGAGGCGCTCGGGATCCCCGTCGTGGCCGACCTCCCCGTGGGCGCCGGGTTCCACGACCACCCCAACCTCGCCCTGCTCTGGCGCTCGACCGGCGACCCGCCGACGCTCGAGCGCGGACCCGCGTTCCCCGCCGCCCTCAACTTCGACGCCTCGGGAGACGCGGGCCTCCGCCCCGAGGGCGACCTCGAGATCCTGCTGACCGCGCAGCCCGAGCATGCGCTCTTCGGGGCCGGCGATCCCTCGCACGAGCGCGCGGGGGATCCCGGATCCATGTCTGGGTCCGGGTTCGGGCCCAATCCCAGCTCCAGGCCCGGGTCCGCGCCCAGCTCCAGGCCCGGCTCCGACTCGAGCCCCAGGCACGGGCTCGGGCAGACCGCAGACGACCCCGCCGTCGAACTGCGGCTCATGATCGCTCTGCAGCAGCCCCGCAGCCGCGGCCGGCTGAGCCTGCGCAGCGCCGACCCCCTCGAACCGCCCCGCATCGAGTACCGCTATCTCGAGCACGCCGAGGATCGCGACCGCCTGCGCACGGGCGTCAGGACCGCGGTCGAACTGCTGCGCGCCCCGGCCCTCGCCGGGCGATTCGGCGGCCTCGTCGATCTCGACGACCGGACCCTCGCCGACGCCGACGCCCTCGACGCCTGGATCCGAGCGCACCTCGGAACGGCGATCCACCTGTGCGGCACGGCGCCGATGGGACCGGTGGTCGACGGCGCCGGCCGCGTGCACGGCATCGGCGGGCTGCGCGTGGCCGACACCTCGATGCTGCCGAGCGCGCCCTCCCGCGGCCCGTTCTGCACCGCGGTCCTCATCGGCGAGCTCATCGCGCGCCGCATGCGCGGGGAGTGAGGCAGCTGCTCGCCGAGCGGAGGATTTTCCGGCTGGAATCGCGATTCCGGCCGGAAAA
>JASGDX010000205.1:0-7852 GCA_047606985.1 Leucobacter sp.
ACATCGACCGCATCGCCGAGGTGCTGCGTAGCTATACGAGGGCCGCAGACTCCTATAATGAGCCCAGTGAAGAGACGTGCGAAGCACCGCGTGCGGAGCGGGCGCTGATGGGCACCAGAACCGAGGTGCTCTCGCTTTTCATGCTCGGCGGCGGCCAGGGCAGCAGGATCTGGATCGCGACGCGCGCTGCGCTCTCGCTCGGGGTGCCGCTCGCGCTCAGCACGGCCGTCGGCCATCAGACGATCGGGCTGCAGGTCTCGGTGGGCGCCTTCACCGCGCTCTTCGCGACATCGCGCACGGCCGCAGAGCGGGCGAAGGTGCTGCCGTTCATCGGTGCGGGCCTGCTGGCGAGCGCCGGGCTGGGCGTGGTGCTCGCGCAGTGGGGCTGGGCGCTGACGCTCGGTCTGGTACTCATCGCCGCCGTCTCGTGCGCGCTGGCCTTCGGCTATCGCGTGGGGCCGCCTGGGCCGGTGTTCTTCGTGCTCGCCTACGGACTCGCCGGCAACATCACGGCTCCGGTCGACGGGGTGCGCCACATCGATCCGTGGGCGTTCGTACTCGCCGTGTGCTGCGGCATCGCGTTCTCGTATCTGGTGGCGCTCGTTCCGCTCCTGTCGGCCCGGGAACGGGCGAGGCCGGTGTCGCCGTTGCGCGAGCTGCTGCCAGGCCCGCGGCTGGGGCGGGAGGGGCGGCTGCTCATCGTCCGGGCCGTGCTCGTCGCCGCGATCGGGGCGGTCGTGAGCGCGGTCTGGCTGGACCCGCATCGCGCCTACTGGACGGTCTCGTCCGGCGTCGCCGTCATCGGACTGACGACCGGGCGCTCGTACGCGTTCCGCCGTGCGCTGCACCGCATCGCGGGTACGCTCGTGGGAGCCCTGGTCTACCTCGTGGTAGCGCCGCTCGGAGAGGTTCCCTGGGCGCTCGTCGCGCTGCTCGTGCTGCTGCAGTTCTCGGTCGAGCTCGTGATCACGCGCAACTACGGATTCGGGCTCGCGCTCGTCACACCGCTCGTGCTGCTCATCGTCGGTGTCGTAACCGGCGGATCGGATCACCAGGATGTCGTTCTCGCACGCCTGGTCGACACCGCGACGGGCGCCCTGCTGGGGTTCGCGAGCGGTTTTCTGCACCCGCGTTCGCGTGCGTAGCATCGTCGGGCTACGCGACACGGGCGTCGGCAGGCGGCTCCGTCCCCGGCGCTGCGAGCACCTCCCTGCCCGCGTAGAGCGGGCAGGCGCTCAAGCGGTCCACCATCTGCGCGAGCTCGTGGTCGGGGTCGATCGCGAGCGCCTCGCGGGTCTGGCGGTGCGCGACGGTCTGGCTGCCCGAGAGCCACCACAGCCAGGCGCTGAGGGAGAGCAACCCGGGTCTCTCGGTCTCGGGCGTTGCGGAGAGCACCGCCAGCAGACGGCGGCGGATCGGCGGCAGTCGCTTCCGATCGGTGAAATCGGGGGAGATGCTCAGGAGGATCCTGCGGATCGACCAGCCGGGCCGAGCGGGCGCTCCGGGGTCGGTGTCGAGGTCGACGGGCACCGCCACGAACTGCGCCGGCCCCATGTCCCTGGCCAGCTCCACCGGGAACTCCGGACGAGTGAGGATGCCGAGCGCGAGGAACAGCCAGCGGTCGGAGCGCTCGGCGCAGCGGATCAGCCGAGCCGCCATCCGCGGGTCGAACTCCGCCCGGTCATCGCGCAGGGCACGGCAGATCTCGGCGGTGTCGTGCATCCAGGCATGGGCACGCTCGGAGGGCGCGCCGGTGACCCGTTCGGCCATCTCGGCGAGGAACTGGCGACGGGTCGTCACCGGCTCCCCGGGCGCTGAGGGGGTCTTCACGGGTTCGGCGCCGCTCGGGGCTGCGGATCCCGAACCCGTGAAGTCGAAGGGAGGGAGCGCATCGAGCTCCGCGGCGACCGCGGCAGCGAGCGCCGGGTCGGGCTCGGGAATCTCGCCGAGCCGCGAGAGGTCAGGCGGGTTCTCGCCGCGCAGCCGCGCATCGAGCGCGATGGGGCTCTCCTCGATCTCGCTGAGCGGTCGGCCGCCGCAGGGGGCGGCCGGATCGAGAAAGCTGATCCATCCGTCGGGCGCGAGACACGCCAGCTCGCGCGGTCTGATCCCCTCCCGCCGCAGGCGTCGCTCGAGCCGTCGCGCGAAGTCGCGCCAGGGCGGACCGCCGGCGTCCGCGAAGGTTCTCGCGCAGGTGATGACGATGGCGGGATCGGAGATGCCCTCTCCGTTCCTCTCGAGGCTGCGCAGAATGGAGCACATGGCGTCGAGCAGCCCGGCCGAGTCGCTCGGCTTCTCCGATGGAGGAAGATCCATCCTCATCGCCTGACCGGTCCGGCTGCCCGAGAAGAAGACGAGGAAGACGCTGTCGGTCGCGGTGAACCCGGTCAGCTGCGGCAGCGCGGCCAGGAAATCGGCCGTCGTGCGGCATCTGACCACCCGGGGCGGGTCGACGTCGGGCGCCGGGGCGTCGGATCGGGCGGGGAAGGAGGGCGAGGAATCGTTCATGCGTCGATCCTGCGCTCTCGCGAACCCCGGATTCCGGTTGTTCACAGGCCGCAGACGGTTTTCTTCCGGATGCGCCTCGAACGACCAGTTGTGAGCGAAGACCGGAGGGCCGCCGGGGCCGCCGGGGTCGCTGCTGCTGCCTCCGCCTCCTTCGTCCGAGCGCCCCGCGACGCTCGATCCGCCTACTCGACGAGCTTGCCCTCGACCGAGGTGTCGATCGCGTCGTACGCCAGGTCGCGGAACGACTCGGGAGCCTCGGCGACCGGCTCGAACTCGACGCCGCCGTCCGGGGTCCACACGAAGTTGCCGCGCAGCTCGTCTCTCTGCTCGGGGAAATCGGAGCGGTTGTGGCAGCCGCGGGTCTCGCGGCGCTCGATCGCGCACTCGAGCGTCGCCCGTGCGGCGAGCAGGGAGCCGAAGAGATCGTAGGCGTGCGCGAGGTCGTCGAAACCGGCGATATCGGGGTGCACGCCGAGATGGGCGGCGCGATCCTCGATCCCTCCGAGCTTCTCGAGGCCCGCGCGCAACCCGGCCTCGTCGCGCACCACCCCCGCGTGCTCGGTCATGACGTTGCGCAGCTGTCGCTGCAGCAGGCGCGGCGTCTCGGCGCCCTTGCCGGCGAGCAGCTGCTGCATCTCGGCGCGGGCCTCGGCGACGACCTCGGCCGAGCGGGTCACCTGCGTCAGCCCCGAGACGTACGCAGCCGCATCGGCGCCCGTGATGCGTCCGTAGACGAGCAGCTCGATGAGCGAGTTGCCGCCGAGACGGTTGGCGCCGTGCAGGCCGGATGCCGCCTCGCCGAGCGCGTAGAGGCCGTCGACGCCGGTGCTGTGACTCTCCGCGTCGACCCACACGCCGCCCATCGAGTAGTGCGCGGTGGGCGCGATCTCGATCGGCTGCTCCGTGATGTCGAGCATCTGCAGGTCGATGAGGGTGCGGTAGACGCGCGGCAGCTTCTCGAAGATGGTCTCGCGGGGCAGGTGCGAGACATCGAGGAACACGCCGCCGTTCGTGGTGCCGCGACCCTCCCTGATCTCGGTGTAGCTGGCGAGCGCGATGCGGTCGCGGGTAGACAGCTCCATGCGCTCGGGGTCGTAGCGCTCCATGTAGCGCTCGCCGAGGGCGTTGCGCAGGATCCCGCCCTCGCCGCGTGCGGCCTCGGAGACGAGCGTGCCGGCGGCGTCGGCGGGCTCGAGGATGCCCGAGGGGTGGAACTGCACGAGCTCGGCGTCGCGGATCCTGCCGCCCGCGAGCGCGGCCAGGCGGAACGAGTCGCCCGTGTTCTCGTCGCGGCGCGAGGAGGTGTTGCGCCAGATGCGGGTGTGGCCTCCGGCCGCGAGCAGCACGGCGTCGGCGTGGATGAGCACGGGCGTGCCGTCGACGATGTCGAAGCCGTAGGCGCCGAAGAGGCGGCGGGTGCCGTCGGGACCGTCGGCGGCGAGCAGGCGGGTGATGTAGATGGTGTCGACGATGGGCACCTCGAGCTCGCGGGCGCGGCGCAGCAGGGTGCGCTGGATCTCGAGGCCCGTGTAGTCGCCGGCGTAGCAGGTGCGGCGGTACTTGTGCGCGCCGAAGAATCGCTGGCTGATCCGGCCGTCGGCCTCGCGCGCGAACGGCATGCCCCAGCGGTCGAGGTCCTCGATGCCGCGGGCCGCGTTCTTCGCGACGACCTCGATGATCGCGGGATCGCCGAGGAAGTACGACTCCCGCAGCGTGTCGGCGGCGTGCTGCTGCCAGCTGTCCTCGGGATCGATCGTGCCGAGGGCGGCGTTGATGCCGCCTGCGGCGAGGGTCGTGTGGGCGTCGTGCTTGCGGCGTTTGCCGACGGCGAGCACCTGCACGCCGCGCTCGGCGAGCTCGATGGAGGCGCGCAGGCCGGCGCCCCCGGTGCCGATGACGAGCACGGAGGTGGAGAGCAGGCGCTCGGAGGGGCTCGCGTGAGTGTCGGTGGTGGCTGCGATGGTGTTCATGCGGACCACGCTAGGGATCCGCGCTCGATTACTCCAATGAATAGTACGAATGGTGACGATGCGGATACGCTATGACATATGAATCTCGAGCAGCTGCGGGGCTTCGCGGAGATCGCGCAGACCGGGCACTTCACGCGCGCGGCCGAGCGCCTCCACCTGGCCCAGCCCTCACTCAGCAGGCAGGTCTCGACGCTCGAGCACGAGCTGGGCGTCGAGCTGTTCCACCGGGTGCGCGGCAACGTGGCACTCACGGCCGCGGGGGAGCGGCTGCTGCCGATCGCGCGGCGCATGCTCGCCGATGCCGAGGCGGCCCGCAGTGAGATGGCCGAGCTCGCCGGGCTTCGTCGCGGGCGGGTGCGGCTCGGAGCCACGCCGACGCTGTGCACGAGTCTGGTCGCCGAGGTGCTGGCCGAGTTCCGAGTGCGCTATCCGGGTATCGACGTCGAGATCCTCGAGCGCGGATCCCGCAGTCTCATCGCGGCGCTCGTGGACGGCTCGCTCGATCTCGCGCTCATCGTGACGAGCGTGTCATCGGGGGCGGCACGAGCGGTGCTCGAGCGCGAGCCGGTGCTGAGCGAGCGGCTGGTGGTGGTGTCGTCGGCCGCGGTGCCCGATCCGTTCGGCGCTGCGGGATCCCGGACCATGCCCGGTGCGGAAGCGGGGGAGACCGCGGGTGGTGCGGGTGCGGCGCTGGATTCGGATCTGGGTGCGGGATCGCGGGTCATGCCTGATGGAGGCGCGTGCGGGGAGTCGCCGGCCGTGCTCGATGAGACGACGGTTGCTGCTGTCGCGGACGCCGCGGATTCGATTGCGGGATCGCCGGGAGTCTCCCTGCGCGAGCTCGCGGGCGTGCCGCAGGTGCTGTTTCCGGAGAACTACGATCTGCGCGTCGCCGTCGACGCGGCGTTCGGCGCCGAGGGGCTCTCTCCCGAGGTGGCGGTCGAGGGTGCGGAGATGGACGCGGCGCTGAGCTTCGCGGAGCGGGGGATCGGCGTCGCCGTAGTGCCTGCGATGGTCGCCGCCGAGCGGCCTCAGCTGCGGGCGTCGCCGCTCGCGGATCCCTCGCTCGCCCGCACCATCAGCGTCGCCCGGCGATCGGATATGGCACCGACGCACGCCAGTGCGGCCATGCAGGCGCTCATCCGGGAGATCGCCGACCGGCTCGCGGTATCCGACGGCGGGCTCGTCACCCGGGCATGATCTGACGCAGCGCCGTCGCTGCGGCTCTCACCGTTGCTGCGCCTCTCACCGTTCCTGCGGCTCTCACCGTTCCTGCGGATGGATTCGCGGAGTTTCATCCGCAGGAACGGTGAGAGCCGCAGCAACGGCGGGATCGGCCGGAGCAGAGAGCCGGAGCAGCCGGAGCAGAGAGCCGGAGCAGCCGGAGCAGAGAGCCGGATCAGGCCCCGGCCGCGCGCTGCGCGTCGACCTGCGCGAGGTCGGCCTCGAGCGCCACCCAGCCGAGCATGGCGCACTTCACGCGCATCACGAACTTCGAGACGCCCTGCAGGGCGACGGCGTCGCCGAGCAGCTCCTCGTCGGGCTCGCCCTCGCCCCTGGCCTGGATCATCTCGCGGAACGCGGCGATGCGGGTGCGCGCCTCGTCCACGGTGAGCTCTTCGTCGCGCACGAGCTGAGAGAGGATCGACGCCGACGCCATCGAGATGGAGCAGCCCTGACCCTCCCAGGCGAGGCGCTCGATGCGGCCGGTGCTGGGATCCACCGCGATCGACAGGTCGATCTCGTCGCCGCAGCTCGGGTTGAACTCGTGGTGCGAGGCCGCGATCGCGCCCTCGGGCGCCTCGAAAGGCCCCTTTCCCACAGGGCGCTTCGAGTGATCGAGGATGAGTTCCTGGTACAGCCCGTCGAGCGAGCTCACGCGGCGACCTCCACTCCGAAGTACCGCTGCGCGCCGCGGATCGCGTCGAGGAAGCGATCGATCTCGTCCTCGGTGGTGGTGAGGTGCACGCTGGCCCGGGTGCTCGACGTGATGCCGAGCGCGCGGTGCAGGGGCTGAGCGCAGTGGTGACCCACCCGCACCAGCACGCCCTGCTCGTCGAGGAACTGACCGACGTCGTGCGCGTGCAGTCCCTCGACTGAGACGGCGGCCAGCGCGACGCGACGCGCGGGATCGGCGGGCCCCAGCAGGCGCACACCCGGCATCGCCTCGACACCGGCGACCAGCCGCTCCACGAGCGCGTGCTCGCGCGCCGCGGCGCGCTCCATGCCGATGCCCTCGAGGAAACCCACGGCGGCGGAGAGGCCTACGGCCTGCGAGACCGGCTGCGTGCCCGGCTCGAATCTCATCGGGGGCGGCATGTACTCCGCGCTCTCCATCGTCACCCGCGTGATGGCCGAGCCGCCGGTGCGCGACGGCGGCAGCGCAGCGAGCAGCTCGGGCCGGCCGTAGAGCACGCCGATGCCGTTGGGTCCGAGCATCTTGTGACCGGAGAACGCGGCGAAGTCGACGCCGAGCGCGCCGAGGTCGACGGGGATGTGCGGCACCGACTGGCAGGCGTCGAGCACCGTGATCGCCCCGAGACCGCGAGCCAGCTCGGTCAGCTCGGCGACCGGGGCGACGAGACCCGTCACGTTCGAGATATGCCCGAAGGCGAATATGCGGGTGCGCTCGTTCAGAGCCGCACGGGCGTCGTCGAGAGTCCAGGTGCCGTCCTCGCGCACGGGGATGTACCGGAAGGAGGCACCCGTCTTCGCCGCGAGACGCTGCCAGGGAATGAGGTTGGCGTGGTGCTCCGCCTCGGTGACGAGGATCTCATCGCCGGGGCCGAGGGCGAAGCGCTCGCTGCCCGCGACGCCGAGTCCGGCGTTGGCCTCGCCGATCCCGAGCGCCACGATGTTGAGCGCGTCGGTCGCGTTCTCCGCCCATACGATCTGCTCGGGATCCGCCGCGCCGACGAAGCGCGCCACCGCGGCCCTGGCGGCCTCGAACGCCTCGGTCGCCGCGCCCACCGCTCCGCTGGTGCCGCGGTGCACGGCCGCGTTCGAGGCCTCGAGGAAGCGCCGCTCGGCGTCGAGCACGGCCGCGGGCCGTTGCGAGGTCGCTGCGGCGTCGAGGTAGGCCGGTGGGCGTTCGCCGGCCGCGGCGCAGGCGTCGAGCGCGGCGAAGTAGGGGAAGGCCGCGCGCAGGTCGGCGACCTCCGCGGGGCTGAGCGCGTGAGCAGGCATGGTCTCCATTCTTCCACCTCGTGCAACCGCGGCGGCGGGAATGCTATTCCGGCGTCACCCGCTGCGCTGCGCCCCGCCCGCTTCCAGTTCGCCTCCAGTTCACCTTCCGCTCACCCCGCTCTCCCGAATCCGGGTCAGAGAAGCACAGTGCCGGGACTGCGCCCAGTGGTTGGGTGACCCGGGTTCGG
>JASGDX010000206.1:0-8828 GCA_047606985.1 Leucobacter sp.
CGCCGTCGTGCTGCTCGGCACGGCGACGCTGGCCCCGTTCTCGGTGGCGCCCTCGCCCGCGTTCGCGGACGCGGGATCGTCCGCGGCCGTCGGGCAGCGGACCGTGCAGGGGCTCGACTCCGCGCACTCGGCCGAGACGATCGTCGACACGAGCGTGACCGCGATCGAGATCGAGGAGGAGAAGCCGGCCGGCGCCTCGACCGCGGCGCTCTACACGCTGCAGCAGTTCCTCTTCAGCGGCGTGGTCAACTGGAACGGCTACCGCTTCACCTACTACAGCCAGCAGGTGCTGCCAGGCCCCGGGCTCCTCATCCCCGGCCGACACGTCAACGACGACGGCTTCGTCAGCGACGCCGACGGCTTCATCGTGCTCGCGGGCTCGGCGCCGAAGGGCACCGTGTTCGAGACGCCGTTCGGCCACCCGGGCAAGATCTACGACCGCGGCACCTTCGGCAACCACCTCGACGTCTACATCCGCTGAGCCGAGCGCGGCCCCGCAGACGAGTGCGGCCTCGAGCCCGACGGGGAATCGGCCGGCCGTTCCCGGGCCGCCCGCGATCCGGGATAGGATTGGCGCATCCGCGCATCGCGCCTACCGACATCCAGCGAGGAGACATCGTGAAGATCCGCACCCGCATCGCCACCGCCGTGACCGTCGCACTCGCATCGGTCTTCGTGGCCGCCCCCGCCTTCGCCCACGACGGGCATGACGAGGAGTCGATGTTCTCGACCGCGGGCCATCCGCTCGACATCGTTGCGATCTCCATCGTCGGCGTGGTGCTCCTGGCGGTCGTGCTGATCGGGTCGACCGCGGTCGGCAACCTCTTCGAGAAGGACAGGTAGGCGCGCGACGCACGCGAAAGGGCCGGGCTTCCCGTGGGGATCCCGGCCCTTTCGCGTGCCGCCATCACGGCCGGCCGGGGCCGCGCTACCGGGCGACGACGCGGATGCCCGACACGGCGGAGTCGGCGGCGCCGCGCACGTAGCCGGTGGGCGAGGCGGCGACGGCCCGCAGGAACTCGACGGTCTCCGCGGTGACCTCCTCCCCCGGCAGCAGATTCGGGATGCCCGGCGGGTAGGCGGCGAGGGTGTCGGCGGAGATCCGGCCGACCGCCTCCCGGGCCGGCACGATCTCGCTCGCCCCGAAGTAGGCGTCGCGCGGCAGCAGGCGCAGTTCACCCGGGGCGGGGAGCTCGGGGAAGCCGGCTCCGGCTGCTCCGCTGGCTCCGGCCTCGGCCCGGGTCTCCTCCGGGCCGAGGCGCTCGGCTTCGGCGGCGACCTCGTCGAGCGCGGCCGTGAAGCGGTCGAGATCGGGATCGCGCAGCGCGCCGATCACCGCGACGACGCTCGTCGCCGTCGACATCTCGAGGTAGACGCCGTGCTCCTGGATCATGCGCCCGCGCGCCCAGTGGCCGCTGCGACCGAGTGCCGAGACGTCGATCGGGATCCGCAGCGGATCGGTGCCGACGATGTCGGGAAAGCCGCCGAAGTCATCGCTGATCACCGAGAAGCGCTCGTCGCGGCGCAGGCGGTCCCGCAGTTCGAGAGCCGAGCGGATCGAGGCGCCGATGCGGTCCTCGCCCGCCACCAGCGCCCGCCTGGCCGCGTCGAGCGACGCCATCAGCACGCTGCTCATCGAGGTGGATGAGGTCATCGAGAAGGCGCGGGCCAGGAGCGGCTCGAGGCGCTCGGCGAAGGGGCCGTGCCCCAGGTGCAGCATGGCCGACTGGGTGAGGGATCCGGCGAGCTTGTGCGTGCTCGAGACCACGAGATCGGCGCCGAGACGGGCGGGCGACTCGGGCAGCTCGGGGTGGAAGCCGAAGTGGGCGCCCCACGCGCCGTCGACGATGATCGCCGCCCCGTGGGCGTGCGCGACGTCGGCGAGCCCGCGCACGTCGGCGACCGAGCCGAAGTAGCTGGGCGAGACGACGTAGACGCTCGACACGGCGCGGCCGGCCTCCGCCTCGCGCGCGAGCGCCGCGTCGAGCGCCGCGGGAGTCAGACCGTGGGCGATCCCGTGGCGCGCGTCGACCGACGGCTGGACGAAGGCGGGGACGAGGCCCGCGAGGAGCACGCCATCGGTGAGGCTCGAGTGCATGCTGCGCTGGACCATGATCCGCTCGCCGAGTCCGCGCATGGCGATCGCCGCGGTGCGATTGGCCTGCGAGGCGCCGTTCGTGAGGAACCAGGTGCGGCGGGCGCCCCACGCCGCGGCCGCGAGGCGCTGGGCCTGCACGAGCGCGGAGTCGTCGCCGAGGTCGATGCCGTCGATCATGAGCGGCACGTCGCGCTGCACCGCGAGCGGCCCGAAGAGGCCGGCGAGGTGGGCTCCCCCGTTGTCGGGATCGTTGCCGTGGCCAGGCACCATCATCGACATCGGTCGCGAGTCCCCGAAGCTCTCGATGGCCTCGGCGTAGGGCGCGCGGCGCTGTCCGGCGGAGAACCGTTCGGAGAAACAGCTCGAGAACGGCTTCGCGCCGGCATGAGAATCGGGTTCGGGGACGACTGCGACGACGGGATCGCCGCCGTCGAGGCGCAGTTCGGCGGCGCCGGGATCCTGATGCAGCATGGTCCCATGATGGCACGGCCTGATGCGGCGAGGAATCCTGCAATGACCTCCCGGGGGCCATATACTGTCTTGAACCGATTGGGGTGTTTCACCCATTCGTTCCAGAAGAACCGAGGTGCTCCGTGATCGATCTGCGACAGCTCCAGGCGCTGAGCGCCGTCGCCGCCGAGGGCTCCGTCGCACGGGCCGCGACCCGGCTGGGATGGAGCCAGCCGACCGTCGACTACCATCTGCGCAACCTCGACCGGTTGGTGGGCGCCGACCTCACCGTGCGCAGCACGCGCGGCAGCAGGCTCACCACAGCCGGCACGCTGATGCTCGAGCGGGGCGAGGAGATCCTCGGCCTCGCCGAGCGCGCGCTCACCGACGTGCGCGATCTCGCGCAGCTGGGCAGGATCCGCCTCCGCTTCGGCGCCTTCCCCACCGCCGCATCCCGCCTGCTGCCCGGCATCGCCGCGCGCGCCGCGGAGCTCGGCATCGAGCTCGACGCGACGCTCGACGAGCTGAGCCCGCTCGTCACGGGCATCAATCAGCACACCCTCGACGCCGCCCTCGTCTACACCGCCAACGGCTACCGGCTCCCCTTCCGCTCGGAGGTGCACACCGCGCACCTCTTCACCGATCCGATGCTCATCGCCCTGCCGGCCTCGCATCCGGCCGCAGGGCGCGACGTCTTCGACCGCGACGCCCTGCTCTCGCTCGCGGGCGAGAGCTGGGTGATGGGGTCCACGCCCGGCGACACCATCGACGATCTCGTGCGCGAGGTGTTCCAGCAGCGCGGGCATCAGGTCGACGTGAAGATCCGCACCGACGACTACTCGGTGGTGCTCGGACTCGTGGCGGCCGGCATGGCCGTCGCCCTCGTGCCGAGCCTCGTCGGCAACCGACCCCCCTCCGGCGTCGTGCTGCGCCCCATCGAGGACCCGCGCTTCGCCCGCGAGCTGCTGCTCGCGGCGCCGGCCGGCCCTGGCGGTCCGTCAACGGCGGTGCGGCAGCTCGCCGAGGCGGTGCGGCGCTCCATCAGCGCGCTCGGGTAGGTCCCGCGGGATTCGGCGCCCGCGAGTTCATCGCCCGCTCGGATCGGCGTTCGGCGGGATCAGTGCCCCGCTGGGCCGTGCCCGTCGTCCTGGTCATCCGGCTTCTTGATGAAGAAGGCCAGCGCCACGGGGACGACCGCGATGCACGCCGCGACGAGGAACGCCGCGTGCGCCCCGGGCTCCCCCGCCTGGGGCGTCGGCAGCCCGCGGCTCTCGCCCGCGTGCAGGAACGTCGAGTAGATCGAGATCAGCACTGCCGTGCCCGCGGCTCCCCCGACCTGCTGCACCGTGTTGAGCGCGGCGGAGCCGTGGGAGTAGAGCGAGCGGTCGAGCGAGCCGAGCGATGCCGAGAACAGCGGGGTGAACGAGCTGGCGAGCCCGAGCGACATGGCGATCTGCACGATCACCAGGAACCACGCCGGGGTGTGCGCTCCGACCGTCGAGTAGGTGAACATCGACGCGGCGATCAGGACCGTGCCGGGCACGAGCAGCGTCTTCGGGCCGCGCGCATCGTAGATGCGCCCCATCACCGGGCCGAGCAGGCCCATCAGCACGGAGCCCGGCAGCAGCACGAGCCCCGCGACCGTCGGGTCGAGGCCCGCGACGTTCTGCAGGTAGAGCGGCAGCAGCGAGAATGTGCCGAACATCGAGAGCGCGACCACGCCCATGATGATCACGGCCATCGTGTAGTTGCTCGAGGCGAAGACGCGCAGGTCGAGCAGCGCGCCGTCCTCCTGCTGCAGAGCGAGCTGGCGCCACACGAACAGCGCGAGGAACACGGCGCCGCCCACGATCACCGCCCACGGGGGCACAGCGCTCCCGCCGCCAGAGGCGCCGTGCCCGCCGCCCAGCTGGCTGAGGCCGAAGACGAGCCCGCCGAAGGCGAGCGCCGAGAGCACGATCGAGAGCGGGTCGATGGGGGCGTTCCTCGTCTCGCCGAGATTCGTCATCCACTTCGCGCCGAGCAGCAGCGCGACCACGGCGACGGGCAGGATGATCCCGAACAGCCACCGCCAGCCGAGGCTGTCGAGCACCACGCCGGACAGCGTCGGACCGATGGCGGGCGCCAGGCTTATCACGAGTCCCACCCGGCCCATCATGCGGCCGCGCGAGCGCGGCGGCACGACGTTCATCATCGTGGTCATCAGCAGCGGCATCATGACGCCCGTGCCTGCGGCCTGCACCACGCGGCCGGCCAGCAGCGGCGGGAAGCCGGGCGCGACCAGGCAGATCGCCGTGCCGAGCACGAACGCGCCGATCGCGGCGAGGAACACCTGCCGCGTGGTGAAGCGCTGCAGCAGGAAGCCGGTCGTGGGGATCACGACGGCCATCGTGAGCATGAAGGCGCTCGTGAGCCACTGGCCGAGCTCGGGCGGGATGCCGAGGGTCTCGTTCAGCGACGGGATGGCGATCGCCATCGTGGTCTCGTTGAGGATCGCGACGAATGCGGCCGCGAGCAGCAGCCAGATGACCCGCATGCCCGCGGGATCGATCTCGCCGGATCGGTGATCGGAGGAGGAAGAGGAGGTGTCGAGGGGCTTCTCGGCGGTTTCAGACATAAGGGGTCAAGCTTACACCCTGCGCCGCCCGGTGCCTCACGCGAACGGGTCGCGCAGGCGGCTCAGGAACTCGCGGGTCTCCTCGCGCTCAGGCCGCTCGAAGATCTGCTCGGGCGGGCCCGACTCGATGATCACGCCGTCCTTGAGGTACACGACCCGGTCGGCCACGCGCCGCGCGAACGACATCTCGTGCGTAGCCATCACGATCGTGGAGCCGGAGGCCTTGAGCTCGTGCACCAGGTCGAGCACCTCGCCCACGAGCTGCGGGTCGAGCGCGCTCGTGATCTCGTCGAGCAGCAGCAGCTCGGGATCGGTGGCGATCGCGCGGGCGATGGCCACGCGCTGCTGCTGGCCGCCGGAGAGGCGGTCGGGGAACTCCTTCGCCTTGTCGGCGAGGCCGATGCGGTCGAGCAGCGCGAGCCCCGTGCGCTCGGCGTCGGCGCGCGGCGTCTTGAAGACCTTGCGGGCCGCGAGCGTGACGTTGTCGATCACGTTCATGTGCGGGAACAGGTTGTAGTGCTGGAACACCACGCCGATGCGGGCCCGCACCCGGTCGGGGTCGGTGCGCGGGTCGGTGATGTCCTCCACCCGGCCGTCCGATCCGCCGAGCAGGATGCGCCCGTCGTCGACCTGCTCGAGCAGGTTGATCGTCTTCAGCAGCGTCGACTTGCCCGAGCCGGATGCCCCGATCAGCACCACGGCCTCGTGACGCTCGACGGAGAGGTCGATGCCGCGCAGCACGGGGTGCTCGCCGAAGCGCTTGTGCACGCCCTGCACGTCGAGCACGGGCGGGGCGGCTGCGGGATCCCGCGTCGCCTGCGCGCTCTCGCTCATACGGTTCCCCCCACCTGCTCGCGCTGCTGCGCGCGCGCCGTCATCCAGTCGGTGAGCCGGATGAACGGCCACGACAGCAGTACGAAGAGCACGCCGGCCAGCACGTACGGCGTGAAGTTGTAGCTCGACGCCACCTCGATCTGCGCGGCGCGCACGGCATCGACCGCTCCGAGCACCGAGATCAGGCCGACGTCCTTCTGCATCGACACGAAGTCGTTCATGAGCGCCGGCGTCACCTTGCGCACGGCCTGCGGCAGCACGACGAGGCGCAGGGTGCGCCCGTGGCTGAGGCCGAGCGAGCGGGCCGCGAGCCGCTGCGAGGGGTGCACCGCGTCGATGCCGGCGCGCAGCACCTCGGCGACGTAGGCCGAGTAGCAGAGGATCAGCGCGATCGTGCCCCAGAACTGGGCCGGCATGCGCCCGGTCAGCTCGAGGCCGGGGATCCCGAACCCGACGAGGTACAGCACCAGCAGCACCGGGATGCCGCGGAAGATGTCGGTGTAGCCGGCCGCGAGCAGCCGCAGCGGGGTGAACACCGCGCCCTTCAGCGTGCGCGCGACGGCGAGCAGCGTGCCGAGGACCGCCACGCCGAGTGCGGCGACCACCAGCACCTGGATGTTGAGCCAGAGTCCCTTGATCACCCGCGGGAAGGCGTCGATCGCCACCTGCGGGTCGAAGAAGGTCTCGCTCACGCGCGTCCAGCCGGGGCTGTTCACGAGCACGAGCGCGATGACGGCCGCGAACACGAGCGTGCTGATCACGCTCACGAGGATCGACCGCTGCTTGCGCGAGCGGCGGTAC
Organism: Leucobacter sp.; assembly: GCA_047606985.1. GTDB lineage: Bacteria > Actinomycetota > Actinomycetes > Actinomycetales > Microbacteriaceae > Leucobacter. The sequence goes on from JASGDX010000206.1 coordinate 6,801, forward strand.
GCGCGCCGTTCGAGCTCGATGGAGCTCGGCTCGAACGGCGCGGCGCCGGTGGTGGTCACTGGGATGCGTTCCGGGATCGGACTACTGCAGCACCGGGGCGCCCTGGTCGGCGAGCCACTTCTGCTCGAGCTCGGCGAGCGTGCCGTCGTCGCGCAGCGCGTCGACCGCCTTCGAGGTCTCGGCAGTGAGCGAGGAGCCCTTGGGCAGCAGGAAGGCGAACACGTCGCCGCCCTCGGCCGCCTCGAGCTGGCCCACGATCACGCCGTCGTCGAGCTGGGCGTCGCGCACGTAGAACGCGCCCGGCAGGTCGGTGACAAGGGCATCGATCGTGCCGTTCTGCAGCGCGGCGACGGCGTCGTCGACGCTGTTGAAGACCTGCAGGTCCTGGGTCGGCGCGATGACCTCCTCGGCCACGGTGAGCGAGGTGGTGCCGGAGGCGACGCCGATCGCGGCGTCCTTGAGATCGGCGATGCTCTTCGCGTCGGCGGCCTTCGTGCCGCCCGCGGCGACGACGGCCTGCGTGGTCTCGTAGTAGGGCGAGGAGAAGTCGACGGCCTTCTTGCGGTCCTCGGTGGCCGAGAACTGCTGGATGTTGAGGTCGAAGTCCTTCGGACCCGGGGCGATGGCCGAGTCGAAGCTGGTGCGCACCCACACCACGTCCTCCTTGGCGTAGCCCATCTCCTCGGCCACGGCGTAGGCCACGGCGGCCTCGAAGCCCTCGCCGCTCTCGGGATCGTCGTTGAGCACCCACGGGGCGTAGGCCGGCTCGCCGGTGGCGATGGTGAGCTTGCCCTCGGTGATGGGGGCGACGCTCTGGGCGTCATCGGCGGCGTCGGACCCGCCCGTGGAGGATCCGCCGCTCGTGCACGCGGAGAGCGCGAGGAGAGCGGCGGCGCCGACGGCGACGGCCGTGGCGAGGCGGGAGGTGCGGGACATGAGGGTTCTCCTTCTCCGGGGTGCGGGATCCGAGTGCGCGACCGATCCAACGGATCGCCGCGCAGACAGGAATTCAGTCTACGAGATGCCTCCGACGCGGATCGACGCGGATGTCACGCGCCGTCATGCGCCCCGCGTCGGCGCCGTGCGCTCGATCCCGCCCACCACCGTGCGGCGCGCGCGGCCCGCGCCGTCCTCCACCAGCTCGATGAGAGCGGCGTCGGGATCCCGCGCCCGCACCGCGAAGAACGCGAGATCGGCGACCGCGCCGACGCCCAGCTGCCCGATGCGATCGCGCCCCACGTGCAGCCCGAGCGCCGCGGCCCCGCCGAGCGTCGCCGCGGTGAACAGCCGCTGGTGCAGGTCGTCTCCGCGGTACCCCTGCGCCCGGGCCACCCGGGTGAGCGTCGCCACGTCGGCCATGAGGTCGAGCGACGGCGACGACGACAGCGAGTCGGTGCCGACCGCGATGAGGTTGCCCTCGCGCAGATAGGCCGCCACCGGCGGCATGTCGAGGCCGATCACCTCGTTGGAGCGCGGGCACAGCGCCACGCTCGTGCCGCGGGCGCGCAGCAGGGCGCGGTCCTCGGCGCTCACGTAGACGCCGTGTGCGATGTGACAGTCGGGGCCCAGCACGCCGAGGTGGTCCACGAACTGCGTCGACGAGACCCCGATGCCGTGCGAGCGCAGGGCGCGGAAGCTGTCGGCGCCGAGCTCGGGCCACTCGCCGTGCCCGCCCGGGCCGGCGCCCGCGAACCCGTCGATGCCGTCGAACTCCCGCTCCATGTGGGCCTCGGCGAGGTGGATGTGCAGGCGCAGCCCCTCCTCGCGCACGATGTCGGGCAGCTCGAGCAGCGGCTGCACCTCGAGCGAGTAGGGCGCGTGCGGCGACACCCCGGCGCCGGGCGGGGTGGGGATGCCGCGGATCTGCTGCCGCACCTCCTCGCGCGCCGAGGCGTCCCAGTCGGCGTTGCTCTTGCCGTAGACCTCCCAGTAGGCGATGCCGTGCATGCCGGCGTCGTGGAGAGCGCTGAGCGCCTCGCGGTCGGTGACCACGTCGGCGGCGGCCGTGACGCCGGCGGCCAGGCTCAG
>JASGDX010000207.1:0-2806 GCA_047606985.1 Leucobacter sp.
CCCGCCGGGCCGAGGGCCAGGTGGGCGCGCCAGGCGGCCGGCACGGAGTCGGGGAGCAGCGCGTCGAGTTCGCGGGCGAGGCGGATCGCGCAGCCGCCGTGCCCCCGCTCGCCGCCCGCCTCGCCCGCGAACTCGACGCGCTGCTCCCCGACTCCGTGCCGGCCGCCTGGCGCGCCCACCTGGCCCTCGGCCCGGCGGGGTCGCGAGCCCGCGGGCTCGTCACCTCGCTCGAGCGGGTGCGCGCCGCGGGACTGCTGGATCCCGCCGCCGCGGTCGGTCGCGTGACCGTGCAGCAGGCCGAGCACCAGCCCCTCGCGTACCTGGTGCGCGGCCTCGCCGCGACGCCCGAGGTGCAGGAGTTCGCGGCCGACTCCCTCGGCCCCCTGATCGCCCACGACGCCGCGAGCGGCCCCGGCCACAGCGGCGACCTGCTGCGCGTGCTGGCCGCCTACCTCGAGCATCCCGCCAACCGCTCGCTCGCCGCGCAGCGGGCGCGCCTCTCGCGCTCGGTCTTCTACCAGCGCCTGGCGCTCATCGAGGATCTGCTGGGCGTCGACCTGGCCGACGGCACCGTGATCGCGACGCTCGCCGTCGCGCTGCTCGCCCGCAGCCGCTGAGCGCGGGCGTCTCCACGCCGCTGCTTTCCGTCATTCTGCGCGAGCTTGCGAGTCGCAGAATCCGCCCGATGTGGTCCTGCGACGCCCACGCGCCCCTCGCGTCGCTCCGCGGGCTGCCGCTGCGGCAGCAGCCGGCCTGTCGGACGCTTCGCGTCTTTCGAGGCGCCCGCGCGCAGGATGGCAGAGGATGCGTGATCAGCGCGGGGCGACCGTGAAGCGGCGGTTGAGCAGGCTGGGGTTGGCGGCGCGCACCTGCGCGATGCGCTCGGGATCGATCGCGGCGAGCGCGATCCCGGGCCGCTCGCCGATCTCGCCGAGCACCACGCCCATCGGGTCGACGATCAGGCTGCCCCCCACGCCGCTGCGCGGCGCCTGCGAGAGCGCGCCGACGTAGAGGGTGTTCTCGATGGCGCGGGCCCGCGCGAGCGTCTGCCAGTGATCCTCCTTGCGCGGCCCGGGCACCCAGGCAGCGGGGTAGAGCAGCAGGTCGACGCCCGCGTCGGCGTGCTGCCTGGCGGCCTCGGGGAAGCGGAGATCGTAGCAGGTGAGCAGGCCGACCCGCACTCCGCCGACCTCGAGGGTCACGGGCCCCTCGAGATCGCCCGGGCGGATGAACTCCGACTCCCGGTATCCGAAGGCGTCGTAGAGGTGCGCCTTGCGGTAGACGGCCGCGATGCCGTCGGGGGTCGCTGCGACGAGCGCGTTGCTGGGGCGGGGATCGGGATCCGGGCCCGACGCCTCGGCACCGCCCGCTCCGCCCGCCTCCCCCGCTCCGCCCGGGGCCGCCGCGCCCGATCGTTCGAGCATGCCGGCGACCAGCACGATCCCGAGCCGGGACGCGATCTCCCCGAGGCGGGTCGCGAACGGGCCGTCGAGCGCCTCGGCCTGCGCCGCGAACTCGGCGTTCATCGCCGGCTGGCAGTACATCGAGAACTCGGGGAACACGGCGAGGTCGGCGCCCTCGGCCGCTGCGCGCTCGGCGAAGCGCTCGATCTCGTCGAGGTTGGCGGCCTTGTCGGTGCCCGAGCAGGTCTGGCAGAGTGCGAGCTTCATCGTGCGGGTCCTTCCGTTTCTTCCGTGCGTTCCATCGCCGAGATCCCCGAGATCGCCGACGCCTCCGAAACCGCCGCAGCCGACGCCGAGGCGCTCCACAGCGCGGGGTAGGCGTGTCCCAGCTCGATCACGAGCCGGCGCAGCGCCGGCAGCGAGAGCCCGATCACGCAGCTCGGGGCGCCCTCGATGCGCTCGATGAACGCGCCGGCGAGCCCGTCGATCGCGAAGCCTCCGGCCAGCTCCAGCGGTTCGCCGGTGGCGACGTACGCCTCGAGCTCGGCGTCGGCGAGATCCGCCGCCAGCGTCACCCGGGCGGTGTCCACCGAGCCCGCGGCCCCGCGCACCGCGCCGCCCGTGCAGTCGATCAGCCAGTGCCCCGAGTGCAGCACGCCTGTGCGCCCGCGATGCTGCTTCGAGCGCTCGAGCGCCACCTCGGGCAGATGCGGCTTGCCGAGGATCTCGCCCTCGAGCAGGAACATCGAGTCGCCGCCCAGCACGAGCCCGTCGATCTCGCCCGAACCGGCCGGCCCGTGCCTGCGCACCACGTCCTCGGCCTTCAGCCGGCCCAGGTACTCCGTCAGCTCGGGCGCCGCGAGCGGCCGCCCCAGCTCCGCCTCGCGCGCGGCGACCTCGGCGTCCTCGTCCACCTCGGGCGAGAAGCAGACCGGCTCGATGCCCGCTCCCCGCAGCACGGAGAGGCGGGCGGGCGATGTCGAGGCGAGGTACAGGCGCATGATGTCGAGTGTACGACGGACCGCCGTCGCTCGGCTGGCGCCGCCCGACAGGCCCCGGCCCCGGCGCAGGTGCCCGTGATGGGAGAATGGAGCACATGTCCTCACACGCGCGCACCGCAGGCACCCCCCTCGAGATCGGGGAGACGATCGAGCTCGACGTCACGGGCATCGCCCACGGCGGCGTCGGCGTCGCACGCCACGACGGCCGCGTGGTGTTCGTCGCCGACGCGATCCCCGGCGAGCGCGTGCGCGCCCGCGTCGCCGACGCGAGGAAGAAGTCGTTCGCGCGCGCCGCGACGGTCGAGGTGATCGACGCCTCGCCGGATCGCCGCGACCACGTCTGGGCCGAGGCCGACGTGTCGCGCGAACCGGAGGAGCGCGCAGGCGGAGCCGAGTTCGGCC
>JASGDX010000208.1:0-7545 GCA_047606985.1 Leucobacter sp.
GTTCGTGCCCGCGCGGTAGTCTCCGGCCCCGTAGCCGCCGTTCTCCGCGCTGCGATGGGGGCGGCGGTGGTAGTCGAGCAGGGTGGTGACCTGGGGGTCGGCGACGATGACGATGTCGCCGCCGTGCCCGCCCGCTCCACCGTCGGGGCCGGCGAGCGGCTTGAACTTCTCGCGCCGGATCGAGACGCAGCCGTTGCCGCCCCGGCCGGCCTGCAGGTGCAGCTGCACCTGGTCCACGAATGTCACCATGCTGAAACCCTCACGCTCTGGTCGTCCCGGGCGCGCGAGGCGAACCGCGGGATCTCACGTCGCGTCCTGCGGCTCAGCGCGGGACGACGACAAGGCCGTATACGGCAAAAGGCGAGCCGAAGCCCGCCTCGCCGTCGATGCTGAGTACTACGCAGCAGCCACGATGTTGACGACCTTACGGCCGCCCTTCACGCCGAACTCGACCGCGCCGGCCGACAGGGCGAACAGCGTGTCGTCTCCGCCGCGGCCCACATTGGCGCCGGGGTGGAAGTGGGTTCCGCGCTGACGCACGATGATCTCGCCGGCGTTGACCTGCTGGCCGCCGAAGCGCTTCACGCCGAGGCGCTGCGCGTTCGAATCGCGACCGTTGCGGGTGGAGCTGGCGCCCTTCTTATGTGCCATGAGTCTCTACTCCTTCAGTGAGCCTTGAAGCGATTACTTGATGCCGGTGACCTTGAGGCGGGTCAGATCCTGACGGTGCCCCTGGCGGCTCTTGTAACCGGTCTTGTTCTTGTAACGCTGGATCACGATCTTCGGTCCGCGGAGGTCGTCGAGCACCTCGGCGGTCACCTTCACCTTGGCCAGAGCCGCGGCGTCGGTGGTCACCTTGTCGCCGTCGACCAGCAGCACCGCGGGGAGCTCCAGCTTGCCCTCGGCGTCACCCGCCACACGATTGACGGTGATGATCGAGCCGACCTCGACCTTCTCCTGCCGGCCGCTTGCCCGCACTACTGCGTAAACCACTTGTCACCCTTTTCTCGAGGATCGTCTTCCGAGTCGAAGCGCGGCCCCGCCGCCTTCGAAGTCTGAGGTATCCACCACCGCGAAGGGTGGCACCAAAGATCAATATTATCGTGAACCACCGGCTATGGTCAAATGTGTCACCCGCGTGTCACCCGTGCGTCACTCGCGCTCGGCCTCGCGGCGGCGAGCGGTCTCGGCGAGCGCCTCGGCCAGCGCCCGCTGAGCAGCCTCGGCCGCGTCCGGGACATCCGCCGCGCGGTCGTCCCCGGTCTCGCCGCCGGTGCGAATCGGAGCGGTCGACACCCTCCGGCTGCGGGAGCGCCCGGCTCCGGCCCCGGGGGCGGCGGGAAGGGCGTCGAGCACCGAATCGAGCAGCGAATCGAGCGCCGCGGGTCCGGCATCGGGGAACTCGGGGGCCGCCGGGATGTCGCGGGCCGCGCGCGACTGCACCCGGCCGGAGGGCCGCTCGCCTTGAGCCGGCCGAGCCGCGGGGGCGGGCGCATCGACCGCCTTCGCGCCGGAGATCGTCGATGCCGCCACCTGGGCGAGCATGTTCTTCGCGCCGTCCGTGATCGAGTGGGCCTGCGCCTTGGCTTCGTGCTGGTGCTGCGGGGCCTTGCTCCGCTTCGCACCGCGGGAGGATCCCTCGCCGCGATGCTTCGCCACCGGCTCGTGATGCACGATGATGCCCCGCCCCGCGCACGCCTCGCAGGGCTCGCTGAACGACTCGAGCAGTCCCAGGCCGAGCTTCTTGCGCGTCATCTGCACCAGGCCGAGCGAGGTCACCTCGGCCACCTGGTGCTTCGTGCGGTCGCGGCTCAGGCACTCGACCAGGCGGCGCAGCACGAGATCGCGGTTCGACTCCAGCACCATGTCGATGAAGTCGACCACGATGATGCCGCCGATGTCGCGCAGACGCAGCTGGCGCACGATCTCCTCAGCAGCCTCGAGATTGTTCTTCGTCACGGTCTCCTCGAGATTGCCGCCGGAGCCGACGAACTTGCCCGTGTTGACGTCCACCACGGTCATCGCCTCGGTGCGGTCGATCACGAGGGAGCCGCCCGAGGGCAGCCATACCTTGCGCTCGAGGGCCTTCGCGATCTGCTCGGTCACCCGGTACTCGTCGAAGATGTCGCGCTCGCCCTCGAAGCGCTCGACGCGCTGCAGCAGGTCGGGAGCCACCTGCGAGAGGTAGCCCTCGATGGTCGAGTGCGTGTCCTCGCCCGAGATGCGCAGCCGGTGGAAGTCCTCGTTGAAGACGTCCCGGATGATCTTGATGAGCATGTCGGGCTCCGAGTGCAGCAGCACCGGGCCCCCGCCCTTCGCCACGCGCTGCTGAATCGACTCCCACTGCCGGGTGAGCCGCTGCACGTCGTGGGTCAGCTGGTCCTCGCTGGCGCCCTCCGCTGCGGTGCGCACGATGACGCCGGCGCCGCTGGGCAGCACCTCCTTGAGGATCTTCTTGAGGCGCGCGCGCTCGGTGTCGGGCAGCTTGCGGGAGATGCCGTTCATGGCGCCGCCCGGCACATACACCAGGAATCGTCCGGGCAGCGAGATCTGGCTGGTGAGCCTGGCGCCCTTGTGGCCGACGGGATCCTTGGTGACCTGCACGAGCACCTGATCGCCCGGCTTCAGCGCGTTCTCGATCTTGCGGGCGGTGTTGCCGCCCTCGAACTCCGACCAGTCGACCTCGCCCGAGTACAGCACGGCGTTGCGGCCGCGGCCGATGTCGACGAACGCCGCCTCCATGCTGGGCAGCACGTTCTGCACGCGGCCGAGGTACACGTTGCCGATGAGCGAGGACTCGCTCGATCGCGCGACGTAGTGCTCCACGAGCACCTTGTCCTCCAGCACGCCGATCTGCACGCGATCGGCGGTCGTGCGCACGATCATCTCGCGATCGACCGCCTCGCGGCGGGCCAGGAACTCCGACTCGGTGATCACCATGCGGCGGCGGCCCGAATCGCGGCCGTCGCGGCGGCGCTGCTTCTTAGCCTCGAGCCGCGTCGAGCCCTTCACCTTCTGCGGCTCGGTGATCACCGGGGCCTGGCGCTGGCGGCGGGGCGCATCCTCTTCGCCCGCGTCGCCGCCGGAGCGGCGGCGGGTGCGGCGGGATCCCGAATCGCGCTCGTCCTGATCGTCGCCGCGCGAGAACTGCCGATCGAGCAGCTCGTCGAGCTGGCCCAGCTCGGGGGCCCTGGCGTCTCCGCGGCCCTCGCGCCTGCCCGCATCGCCGCGGCCCTCGCGCCTCGGCTCGCCGAACCGCGACTCGCTCTGCCGCGCGTCGCCGAAGCGCCAGTCGGCCCGACGCGGCCGCGGCTGCACCGGGGGCACGTCGGGCGCGAGGAAGATCAGGCGCGTCGTCGCGCGGAAGCGCTCCTCGGGGGTCATCTCGGCGAACGGGACCGTCGCTGAGGCCGGGGTTCCGGTGTCCGCTTCTCCCCCGGATCCGCCGTCGGTCGCGGTCGTCTCGGCGACCGCGCGATCCGGGCAGTCCTCGGCCCGATCCGCGGCGGCGGGATCGGGGGCGGCCACGGCCGCCCCCGCGGCGGGCTCGGCCGGAGCCTCGATGTCCGCTCCGCCGACGCCTTCGTTGAATTCTTCTGCTGTTGCGCTGTTCACCATTCCTGGTGTCTCCTCCGTCCGGGCGAACCGCGTTCTGCCCGGGAACCTGTGTATGTGTATGTGCGGAATGCTCCGCGAATCCTGTTCTCCGCGGATGCGTCATCCGCGCTCAGTCGGTCTTCGACCGGTGAGTGCCTTCCGGCATCCAAAAGACTGTGCGTGCGGGGCGCCCTCTCGGCTCCTCGCACGCACCCCATTATGTCACGGGTTGGTCACGGGATGCTCGAAGCGGCCGCGAGTAGGATCGGGCCATGACTTCCGCACCCCGCGCGACGGCGCGGCCCGTCGCCTTCGCCGTCTTCACCGTCATCGCCGGGGCGATCGGATGGTTCGCCTCGTTCGAGCTGCTCACGGAGTACATCCACCGGCTCAAGGACCCCGACTACGTGCCCAGCTGCAACGTCAGCGTGCTGGTGAGCTGCACCGACAACATGGGATCGTGGCAGGGCAACATCCTGGGCTTCAGCAATACCGTCATCGGGGTCACCGCCTTCACCGCGCCCATCGTGGTGGGCGCGGCGCTCCTCGCCGGGGCGCGCTTCTCGCGCTGGTTCTGGCAGCTCTACCAGCTGGGCCTGCTGGGCGGCGTATCGCTGGTGTTCTGGCTCGTGTACCAGAGCGTCTTCTCGCTGGGCCGGCTCTGCCCGTGGTGCATGGTGGTGTGGACGGTCACGATCCCGCTGTGGTGGTTCTCCCTCTTCCGGCCGTACGCGTCGGGCGAAGTCGCCGTCTCGGAGCGGACCCGATCCGTCTTCAAGCAGCTGCTCTCGTGGGCCTGGGTCGTGGTGCTGATCTGCTACCTCCTGATCGCGTTCGTCGCGCAGGTGCAGCTCGACTGGCTGGGCGAGTTCAGGCGGATGTGATCCGGCACCACAGCGCATCGACCTGGGCCAGCGTGTCTGCCTCCGCGCCCGAGGTATCGATGATCGCATCGGCGATCGCCCGCCGCTCGGCATCGCCCGCCTGATTCGCGATCCGGTTGCGCGCGTCGCGCTCGCTCATGCCGCGCAACCGCACCATGCGGTCGACGCGCTGCTCGAGCGGCGCCTCGGCCACCACCACGAGATCGCAGTCCAGGCCGACGCTCGACTCGGCCAGCAGCGGCACCTCGTAGACGACGACCGCCTCGGCATCCGCAGCCAGCGCCTCGGCCAGCCGCTCGTCGAAGAGCCTGCGCACCTCGGGATGCACGATCGCGTTGAGATCGGCCAGGGCTGCGGGATCGCCGAACACGAGCCCTCCGAGCGCCGGCCGGTCGAGCGCCCCGTCTGGGAGGAGCACGCCGGGCCCGAAGCGCTCCACGACGCGCGCGAGCCCCTCCGAGCCGGGCGCCACGGCGTCGCGGGCCAGCTGATCGGCGTCGATGCGCACCGCGCCCAGCCGCTCCAGCCGCCCGCCGATGGTCGACTTGCCGGAGGCGATGCCGCCCGTCAGCCCGATCAACTTCATACCGGCAACTCTAGCGAGCCCCCGTAGGCTGAACCCGGAGGTCCCCATGCTCGAGATCATCACCGGCGTGACGCTCGCAGCGTCGGCCGGGCTCAACGCCTACATCCCGATGCTGGGCCTCGGCCTGCTCTCCCGCTTCACCGAGCTGGTGCAGCTGCCGGCCGGATGGGCGTGGCTCGAGAACGAGTGGGCGCTCGGCGTCCTGGGCGTGCTGCTCGTGGTCGAGGTGCTGGTCGACAAGTTCCCGGCGCTCGACAGCGTCAACGACGTGCTGCAGACCGCGGTGCGCCCAGCAGCCGGCGGCATCGTGTTCTCCGCGGGTTCGTCGAGCGCCACCGCGGCGGTCTCCGATCCCGCCGCGTTCGTCGCGTCTGCGCAGTTCTGGCCGTTCGTGCTCGGCGTGGTCATCGCGCTCGTGCCGCACGCGCTGAAGGCGCTCGCCCGGCCCGTGCTCAACGCGCTCACGGCCGGCGCGGGCGCCGCCGTGTCGAGCACGCTGGAGGACGTTGGCGCGGCGGCGCTCACGGTCCTCGCCGTGGTCGTGCCGGTGCTGGCGCTCGTGCTGCTCGTGGTCGCGTGCGCGCTGCTCGTGCTGCAGCTGCGACGCGCCCTGGCGCGGCGGCGGGAACTGCGGGAGCAGACGGCATAGGGTGCGGGATCGGCGCCCGCGCCGCCCGCTTCGGCGCTCGGCCGCCACCTTGAACGCCGAAGGCCCGGCCCCGTTCGGGGACCGGGCCTTCGTGCTCGGGTGCCGCGCCGGGGCTCAGTTGCCCTCGAGCTGCGCCTTCAGCGCGGCGAGCGCCGCGTCATCGGCGAGCGCACCGGTCGAGGACGACTCGCTCGAGAAGCTCGAGGCCGAGTTGTCGGCGGCGGGAGCGGCGGCGACCTCGTTGAGCGAAGCGGCGACCTGCTTCTTGTGGGCCTCCCAGCGCTCCTGAGCGGCAGCGTACTCCTGCTCCCACTTCTCGCGCTGCGACTCGAAGCCTTCCTTCCACTCCTGGGTCTCGGGATCGAAGCCCTCGGGGTACTTGTACTCGCCGTTCTCGTCGTACTCCGTGGTCATGCCGTACAGAGCCGGGTCGAACTCGGTGCCCTCGGGATCCACGCCCTCGTTGGCCTGCTTGAGGCTGAGCGAGATGCGGCGGCGGTCGAGATCGATGTCGATGATCTTGACGAAGACCTCCTGGCCGGCCGAGACGACCTGCTCGGCCAGCTCGACGTGCTGACCCGACAGCTCGGAGATGTGCACGAGGCCCTCGATGCCGTCGGCCACGCGCACGAAGGCGCCGAAGGGGACGAGCTTGGTGACGACGCCCGGGGCGATCTGGCCGATCGCGTGGGTGCGGGCGAAGACCTGCCACGGGTCCTCCTGGGTCGCCTTGAGCGACAGCGAGACGCGCTCGCGGTCCAACTCGACGGAGAGCACCTCGACGGTGACCTCCTGGCCGACCTCGACGACGTCGGAGGCGTGCTCGATGTGCTTCCACGACAGCTCGGAGACGTGCACGAGGCCGTCTACGCCGCCCAGGTCGACGAACGCGCCGAAGTTGACGATCGACGAGATGACGCCCTTGCGCACCTGGCCGGGCTTGAGCTCCGCGAGGAACGAGGAGCGGGTCGCCGACTGGGTCTCCTCGAGGAGCGCGCGACGCGAGAGCACCACGTTGTTGCGGTTCTTGTCGAGCTCGAGGATCTTGGCCTCGATCTCCTGGCCCAGGTAGGGGGTCAGGTCGCGCACGCGGCGCAGCTCGATGAGCGAGGCGGGGAGGAAGCCGCGCAGGCCGATGTCGACGATCAGGCCGCCCTTGACGACCTCGATGACGGTGCCGGTGACGACGCCCTCGTTCTCCTTGATGCGCTCCACATCACCCCAGGCGCGCTCGTACTGGGCGCGCTTCTTGGACAGGATGAGGCGGCCTTCCTTGTCCTCCTTCTGGAGCACGAGCGCCTCGACGGGATCGCCGACCTGAACGACCTCGTCGGGGTTCACGTCGTGCTTGATGGACAGCTCGCGCGAGGGGATGACGCCCTCGGTCTTGTAACCCACGTCGAGGAGCACCTCGTCGCGGTCGATCTTCACCACGGTGCCCTCGATGAGGTCGCCGTCGTTGAAGAACTTCAGGGTCGATTCGACCGCTGCAAGGAAGTCGTCGGCCGAGCCGATGTCGTTGATGGCGACCTGCTTGCTCTCGGTCGTTGCGTTCGTCATGAAATTGGTCTCCAGAATGGACAGGGGTTCAGGCGGGCGCACGCCGAGAAGACGGCCGGATCGGAAGATCCGCGATGCGCACCCACGTGTGGACATGGTTGAGTCGCCACAAATGTGACACTCAAGCTTACCCCGGAGCCGCGCCAGCGGACAAGCCGCCGACTTGACTCATCTAAAAGGTCCGGGAGCGGCTGCGTGTGCCTCACATAAAAATGTCCGCGTAGTTTCCTGGCGTGATGAGCAAGGAGCTATCGATGGGTGCCCGTCGA
>JASGDX010000209.1:0-4267 GCA_047606985.1 Leucobacter sp.
GTGGTGGGCTCGTCGGCCACGAGCAGGCCGGGCGAGGCCGAGAGCGCCGCCGCGATGGCCGCGCGCTGCCGCTGCCCGCCCGACACCTCGTGCGGGTACGCGCGCACGATGCGCTCGGGATCGTCGAGGCCCACCCGCCCGGCCAGCCGCAGCGCGGCCTCCCGCCGTTCGGCCCGGCTCAGGTCGTAGTGCCGCGCGAGCGCGGCGGTCATCTGCGAGCCGAGCCGCCGCAGCGGATCGAGCGCCGTGCGCGGCTCCTGGAACACGGTGCCGATGCGGTCGCCGCGGATCGCCGCGAACTCGGCGTCGGGCAGCCCGACGAGCTCGCGGTCTCCCAGCAGGATCGAGCCCCGCACCTCGGCGGTGCGGGGGAGCAGCCCCGACAGCGCGAGCGCGGTGAGGGTCTTGCCAGATCCCGAGCCCCCGATGAATCCCAGCCGCTCGCCTGGGGCGAGCTCGAACGACACGTCGTGCAGGAGCTGCCGCCCCGCGATCGAGACGGTGAGGCCGCGCACGGCGAGCGGGGCTGCGACGGCCTCGTCGGTCACGGCAGCACCTCCATCGGAGCCGCGCCGACCGGGCCTGTCGCGCCTGTCGCACCCGGCGCCGGGCGCGCGACCCGCGGTCCCCGCAGATCGAGGGCGTCGCGCAGCGCGTCGCCGAGCAGCAGGAAGCCGAGCACCGTCAGCGCGATCGCGAGGCCGGGCCAGAGCACGGTGCCGGGGTGCACCGAGATGTAGCGCTGGCTCTCGGCCAGCATGCGCCCCCACGACGGCACCCCCGGCGGCGCGCCGAAGCCGAGGTAGCTCAGGCTCGACTCGGCGAGCACCGCGAGCCCCATCGACAGCGAGAGCTGCACGATGAACACCGGGCGCACGCTCGGGATCAGGTGCCTGCGCAGGATCGTCGGGCGAGACAGCCCGGCGGCCCGCGCCGCCAGCACGAAGTCGGCCTCGGCCACCTGCGCGAACTCCGCGCGCAGCACGCGTCCGATCGAGACGCCGAAGGCGATCCCGAGCGCCGCGACGACCACCCAGACGCCGCTGCCGTACACGGCGGCCAGCATCATGGCCAGCAGCACCGTCGGAAACGCGATGAGCACGTCGACGCCCACCGCGACGGCCTGCCGCGCGCGGCGCGGGCCGAGCCCGCCCAGCACGCCGAGCACCAGCCCGATGACCGCCGCCGCGAGCCCCGTGCCCGCCGCCACGAGCACCGTGACCCGGCTGCCCGCGATGAGCCGCGAGGCGATGTCGCGCCCGCTGCCGTCGGTGCCGAGCGGATACGAGAGCGACGGCGGTTGCCACAGACGCTCCGCGCTCGCCCCCGCGGGATCGTGCGGCGTCCAGAAGAGCGACACGAGCGCCGTCAGCAGCACGAGCGACAGCGCGGCGACGGCGAAGCCGCCGCCGACCGTCGACACGAGCGGTCGCAGCCGGCTCAGGACACGCGGGGGAAGCGCTCGGCGCACGACGCCCGCAGCGGAGGGCGCGCGGCGCTCGGGGGGTGCGGGGGCCGCGCTCACGACTCGCCTCCCCGCAGCCGCGGATCGATGAGCCGGTGCACCACGTCCACCAGCGCGCCGATCACCAGGATGACGCCCGTCAGCACCAGCAGCGTGCTCTGCACCTTCGGCAGGTCGCGCACGCTCACATCGGAGACCAGCATGCTGCCGAGCCCTGGGAGGCTGAAGAGCTGCTCCACCACCACGGCGCCGACGATGAGGGCCGCGGCCTGCAGTCCCAGGATCGAGACGATCGACAGGCCCACGCCGGGCAGTCCGTGCGACAGCAGCGCCCGCAGCCGGGTCATGCCCTGCGACATCGCGGTGCGCACGTGATCGGCGTCGACCGCGCCGAGCGCGGCGCTGCGCACGAAGCGGAACAGCACGGCGCCCTCGATGAGCCCGATCGTGAGCGCGGGCAGCACGAGGCAGCGGAGCGCGCGGAGCGGATCGTCCCAGCCGCCCCGCGGGAAGCCCTGGGACGGCAGCCAGCCCAGCCAGGTCGAGAACACGATCGTGCCGAGCAGGCCCGCCCACACCACCGGGATCGCGGCCGCCGCCAGTCCCGCCATCGAGACGACCCGGCTCGCCGGGGTGCCGTGCCGGTACGCGGCGAAGACGCCGAGGGGAAGCGCGACCAGCAGCGCGACGAGCAGCGACAGCAGCGTGAGCGGCAGCGTCACCTCGGCCTTCTGCGCGAGTTCGGAGGCGACCGGCGTGCCCGTCAGCACCGACTCGCCGAGATCGAGGCGCAGCACGCCGCCGATCCAGTCGAGGTACTGCGCGGGCAGCGGGCGGTCGAGCCCCAGCTGCTCGCGCAGCTGGGCGATGCGCTCGGGGGAGGCCCTGGTGCCCCCGATGACCTGGGCCACATCGCCGGGCAGCAGGCGCAGCGTCGCGAAGATGACGAGGCTCGCGAGCGCCCAGCCCAGCGCCAGCGTCGCCGCGCGGATCAGGAGGAATCGGGTCACGGGTCGAATATATCCCCAGCCTCGGACGTGCATGGGCCCGAGCAGGGTCTTCTGGAAGTCGTCATCCTGCGCGAGCGCCAGCGACTCGCAGGATCCGCTCCGACCAGATGCTGCGCACTGCGACTCGCTTCGCTCGCGCAGCATGACGAGCTTCGCTCCTGTGTCGCGCAGAACGACCAGAGTGCGACTTCGCGAAGGCTCCGGGGCCCGAGGCGCCCGTGCCCGCGTCCTCCGCGAGTGCCTCAGCCGACGCTCACGCCCTGCAGATTGATGCGCGAGTTTGTATTGGCCTCGGGGAAGCCGCCGACCCGCTTCGAGACCACGTTGGTCGGCGTGTAGTTGAAGAGCCACTTCGCCGGAGCGTCCTCGGCGACCTGCGCCGCCGCCTCGCGCAGCAGGCGGTCCTCGTCGGCGGGGTCCGTCGCCGCCAGGGCGTCGGCGTAGAGCTTCTGCACCGCCGAGCTGTCGTACCCGAAGTAGTAGTCGGGGTTCGCGTAGTTCGCGAAGTCGCGCGCCTCGGCGTGATCCACGTAGCTGAGCTGGTAGTCGTGGTTCGAGTACACCTGCTCGATCCAGGTGGGGAACTCGACCTGCTCGATGGTGAGGCTCACCCCCACATCGGCGAGCTGGCTCTTCACGAGGTCGAGCGGGGCGGTGTCGTAGTGGTTGGGCGCGGTGATCGTGAGGTTCAGGTTCGACTGGCCCGCCTCCGCGAGCAGCTGGCGCGCCGAATCGGGATCGAAGGCGTTGACCGACGTGAGGTCGGCGTAGCCCGGCTCGAGCTCGGTGATGGGGCTGCCGAGCGGCTTGCCGTCGCCGTTCTGCGAGGCGATCAGGGCCTCCGTGTCGATGGCTCGGCTGATGGCGGTGCGCACCTGGGGATCGTCGAGCGGGGCCCGCGCCGAGTTGAAGGCGAGGGTGAACACGTCGGAGCTGCCGGCGCGCTGGAGCGTGAACGCGTCGTCGTGCTCGAACTCGCCCCGCAGCGGGGGCAGCAGCGCGGTGTGCACGTCGAGGTCGCCCTCCTTGAGCGCGTTGACGGCGGCGCGGCCCTCGGGGAAGAAGCGGAACACCACCGTGTCGAGGCTCGCAGGCTCCCCCCAGTAGTCCTCGTTCTTGACGAGGGTGAGGCTGTCGCCCTGCTTCCACTCCTCGAAGACGTAGGGGCCCGTGCCGATCGCGGAGTCGGCGAGGTTGTTGTCGGCGCCCTGCTCCCGGATGAGGCCGGGGAAGTTGGCGAGGTGCCACAGCAGCTGCGAGTTCGGTTCGTCGAGCGTGATGGAGACCGTTCGATCGTCGACCTTCGCGACCTCGGGGGCGAAGCCGATGTTCTCGGCGGTGAGGGTCTCCTGCAGCGACGAGACCACGTCGTCGGCCGTCAGCTCGCCGCCCGAGTGGAACTTCACACCCTCGCGCAGCGTGAAGGTGTACTCTAGCCCGTCTTCGCTCACCTCGGGCAGCTCGGTCGCGAGCACCGGCACGATGTCGGCGACGGTGCCGGCCTCGATGCCGACGAGCCCCTGGTAGACGTTGTCGATGAGCAGCTGCCCGGTCGCGACGCCCGTGTTGGTGCGCACGTCGAGGCTGGTCGGCTCGAGCACCACGCCGACCGACAGCTGCCGCCCGCCGTCGGTGCCGCCGCCGCGGAGGTTGAGCACGAGCGCGACGGCGGCGACCGCGATCACGGCCGCCGCGGCGATGAGCGCGATGACCAGCGGCTTGCGCGAGCGGTCGCGGCGGCGATAGGCGGTGGGGGCGGCAGAGGACTCGGTCACGAGCGCTACTCCTCGGA
>JASGDX010000210.1:0-2731 GCA_047606985.1 Leucobacter sp.
CTGTCGACGGCGCTCTTCGACCGGCCCGCCTACAAGAACGTGCTGAGCCACGGCATCGTGCTCGGCTCCGACGGCCAGAAGATGTCGAAGTCGCTGCGCAACTACCCCGACGTCAACGAGGTGTTCGACCGCGACGGCTCCGACGCGATGCGGTGGTTCCTCATGGCGTCGCCCGTGGTGCGCGGCGGCAACCTCATCGTCACCGAGGAGGGCATCCGGGAGGGCGTGCGGCAGTTCCTGCTGCCGCTGTGGAACAGCTGGTACTTCTTCAGCCTCTACGCCAACGCCGACGGCAGCGAGGGATCGTGGCGCACCGACTCGAGCGACCCGCTCGACCGGTACATCCTCGCCAAGACCGGACGGCTCGTGCGCGAGGTCGGCGCGCACCTCGACGGCCTCGACACCACCTCGGCCGCCGAGGCGCTGCGCGACTACGCCGAGGTGCTCACCAACTGGTACGTGCGGCGCTCGCGAGACCGCTTCTGGGAAGGCGTGAACGGGGAGAACGGCAAGCCTTCGAATCGGCAGGCCTTCGACACCCTGTACACGGTGCTCGAGACGGTCGCGCGCGTGGCCGCCCCGCTGGCCCCGCTCGTCGCGGAGGAGCTCTGGCGGGGCCTCGGCCACCTCGACGGCGCCAGCGGCGGCCGGTCGGTGCATCTCGAGGACTGGCCAGATGCCTCCGACTTCCCTCAGGACGACGAGCTCGTCGAGACCATGGACGAGCTGCGCCAGATCACCTCGCAGGCGCTCGCGCTGCGCAAGGCGCGCCGCCTGCGCGTGCGCCTGCCGCTCGCCGAGCTCACCGTCGTCACCCGGCGCCCGGCGGCGATCGAGCCCTTCGCGGGCATCCTGCGCGAGGAGCTCAACGTGAAGGCCGTGCGCCTGGTGCAGCAGACCGAGACCAGCGGCGAGGAGTACGGCATCGTGCAGACCCTCGCGGTCAACGCGAGAGCGGCCGGCCCGCGCCTCGGCAAGCAGGTGCAGCAGGCCATCAAGGCCGCCAAGTCGGGCGACTGGAGCGAGACCGACGGAGTCGTGGTCGCGGGCGGCATCGCGCTCGAGCCGCACGAGTACGAGCTGACGCTGCGCGCCGGCGACGACTCCGACGGCGGCCCCGCGCTCGCGCTGATCGCCGGCGGCGGCTTCGTGCTGCTCTCCACCGAGACCACCCGCGAGCTCGAGGCCGAGGGGCTGGCGCGCGACCTGATCCGCGCGGTGCAGGAGGCCCGCAAGAACGCGGGCTTCGACGTCGGCGACCGCATCGATCTGCAGATCTGGTTCACCTCCTTCGAGGACCTGCTGGATGTGAAGCACGCGTTCGAGACGGCGGGCGTGGCCCGCGACACCCTCAGCACCGCGTTCTCTCTGGGCGCGAAGGACGAGGCGCTGCTCGCCTCGGACGGGCTGCCCTGGGGCCGCTTCAGCGGTGCGTTCGAGCACCAGGAGACCGTGGCCGCCGGCAAGTACGCGAACCGGGGGGAGCTCACCGTGAGCATCCGTCGCTCGACCGGAGCCGAGCGATGAGCTCCGCCGCCGAGCGCGTCTACGCCGAGCTGCTCGAACGCGTCGGCGAGGCGAACCCGCGCCCGCGCATCGAGCCGGTGCGGCGCCTCGCCGAACTCGCGGGCTCGCCGCAGCTCTCGTACCCGGTGATCCAGATCGCCGGCACGAACGGCAAGACGTCGACGAGCCGCGCCGTGGAGTCGCTGCTGCGCGCGCACGGCCTGCGCACCGGCCTCTTCACGAGCCCGCACCTGGTCGACTTCACCGAGCGCTTCCAGATCGACGGCCGGCCCATCGCGGGCGAGGTGCTCGAGTCGGCCTGGAACGAGCTGCGCCTGCCGCTCGAGGCGGTCGACGCCGAGCTGGCAGCCGCCGGCCACGGCCCCATCACCTTCTTCGAGGCGCTCGCCGTGCTCGCCTTCGCGGCGTTCGCCGACGCCCCGGTCGAAGTCGGGGTGATCGAGGTCGGCATGGGAGGCGAGTGGGACGCCACCAACATCGCCGACGCCCGCGTCGCGGTGTTCACGCCCATCGACCTCGACCACACGGCGATCCTCGGTCCCGACATCGAGACGATCGCCCGCACCAAGGCCGGCATCGTCAAGCCGGGCAGCACCGTCGTCTCGGCCGAGCAGGATCCCGCAGCGCTCGCCGAGATCGGGGCCGCGGCCGAACGCAACGGCTCCCGCCTCATCGTGCAGGGCCGCGACTTCCGCCTGATCGAGGATCGACTGGCGGTCGGCGGGCGCCAGATCAATGTCGTCGGCGTCACCGGACGGCCCTACGATCCCGCGTTCGTGCCGCTCTTCGGGCGGCACCAGGCCGAGAACACGGTGCTCGCCATCGCCGCCGTCGAGGCCTTCTTCGGCGCTGAGCGCCCCGTGCCCGAGGAGGTGCTCGACGAGGGGCTCGGGCAGCTCACCTCGCCGGGTCGCCTGCAGCTCATCGGCACCGATCCCGTCGTCTACGTCGACACCGCGCACAACCCCCACGGCGCCGAGGCGCTCGTGCGCGCGGTCGAGGAGTCGTTCCGCTTCGAGGAGCTCGCGATCGTCGCGGGCGTGCTCGCCGAGAAGGACGCCTTCGGGGTGCTCTCGGCGCTCGCCCCGATCGCCCACCGGGTCACGCTGACACCGGTCGACTCGCCGCGCAGCTCCGACGCCCACGATCTCCGCGAGATCGCCGAGGACGCGATCCCGGATACGCCCATCGAGGTGGCGGGATC
>JASGDX010000211.1:0-12521 GCA_047606985.1 Leucobacter sp.
CCCGTGGGCTCGGGGGCGCGCGCGCCCCAGGACGCGGGCGCGCAGGCCCCCGAGCCCACGGGCAGCATGCGGGACGGCTTCTCGCTGTTGCTGCCCGTGTACGCGGGCGACGATGCGGGGTTCCTGGGGATCGCCTTCGAGAGCTCGGTCGACCGCCAGACGCTGCGTCCCGCCGAGGCCGTGATCGTGCAGGACGGCCCGGTGCCCGGGGCGCTCTCCGCCGAACTGGAGAGGATCGAATCCGAGAGCCCGATCCCGGTCAGGATCGTTCGTCTCCCCGAGAATCGTGGTCTCGCCGAGGCGCTCAACCGCGGGCTCGAGGCCTGCGCCTGCCCGATCGTGGCCCGCATGGACGCCGACGACGTGTCGAAGCCCGAGCGCTTCGCCCGCCAGTGGGAGCTGCTGCAGCGCGGCTACGACCTGGTGGGCACGGGCATGGAGGAGTTCGAGTCGGATCCCGATGCGCCGAGCGGCACCCGCATCCCGCCGGTCGGTGCCCAGCGCATCCGCGATCACGCGCGAACCCACAATCCCTTCAACCACCCGACGATGATGTACCGCGTCGCGGCGCTCGACCGGGTGGGCCGCTACGAGCCCTTCGGCAAGATGGAGGACTACTGGCTGGGGGTGCGCCTGATCGACTCCGGCGCCCGCGTCGAGAACATCGCCGAGCCGCTGCTCGGATACCGGGTCGGCGCCGGCGCCTTCGGGCGCCGCGGCGGGTGGGCCGAGGCGCGCACCGAATGGCGGCTGCAGCGCGAGCTGCTGCGCATGGGCTTCGTGACTCGCGCGCAGTACCTGCGCAATGTCGTGATGAAGGGCGCCTACCGCCTGCTGCCCGCCGGCGTGAAGCGGGTGCTGTTCCGCGGGCTGATCGGGAAGGGGCTGCCGGGGGACCGCCCCGGCTCCTGAGAACCGGTTCGCCGGGCCTCGCACCGGCACGGCGCGAGTCGCCCGACCGGGTGACGCAGCCGGGGCGGCTCACCGCGGTGACGCCGCGCATCGCGGTGACCGTGACCGGCCGCTTCGACGGGTGCACGGTGGCATCCGCGACCTCCGACCCCGTCAAGGGCATTGCCAGGCTGCCGACCCAGCCGGCGCGCTCCCCCTTCGTCGACGTCGAGCCTCAGCACCGGTTCTACCGCCACATCGCCTGGATGCATGACGCGGGGATCTCGACGGGTGCCAGCACCGCGAGGGGGCGCGGAGTGCCGGCCGGGCAGCGTGGTGTCGCGGGAGGCGATGGCGGCGTTCGTGTAGCGCCTGCGAGGCGCAGGGGAGACGGGGAGCGCGGAGAGGCGAGTGAGTCCGTCGCGAGCTTCTCGGGACCAGGATCCGCCGGGCATCCGCTGTGCTGGGCTCGTCGAAGCATCGGCACTTCGACAAGCGCGGTGCGGCACGGCTCGATGACCGGCTCTGCTCGCCCGATCCGATCGACCCCTCAGGGGGTCCGAGCGGGAATCGGGTTTCGAAGCTACCCTGGAACGGTTCGATGACGGCCGAGGGGGAACGATGCAGGCACCGAATCCGAGTCTGGCAGGGAGCGCTTCGGGTGCGCCGATCCCGAGGAGGGCGCGCGTGATCGCGCTCCTCCTGGGCTTCGCGATGCTGTGCTTCGGGCTGGCGGTCGCCGCTCCAACGGCCGCGCACGCCGCGGATGGTCGCACGGTGAGCGGCACCATCATTTTTCCGACGAGCGCTCCGAGCAACGTGCGTCAGACGCTGGACTGGAGCGATCCCGACAGCACGCGCGCAGGCGTCTACCTCACGCTCTACAAGGACCAATCCGGCACTGCGGAGGGATGGGAACTCGGAAAAGACTCGAACGTCAGCTACAACCCTTCGACGGGCGGGTGGTCGATCACGGGCGTACCGAACGGCTCCTATCGTTTGACGATCAGCGTGATACTGCCCAACAACGGGTCTGCGAAGGGCACGAGCAAGGTCCTCACGGTGAACAATGCCAACGTCGCTGCCGGCACGACGAGCATCGCGGAGAGCGGACGCCTGCGGGCCTCGTTCGCCCTGTGCGGATGGAAGAGCGGCGACGACGTAGCCCACTATGCTCAGAACGTCTCCACCGGTAAGGTCACGCGACTTGAATCTGCGCAGAGCGGGTGGGTCGAGCCGAGCACGGAGTGCCCGCCGGAAGTCAGCTATGGGAACTACAATCTGGCCGAGGGTATCCCTGCGGGCGATTACATCGCCTACACCGTTTGGAACGGCGGCACCTCGTACTACACGGGGGTCGGTACCCGGACGGCTTCGAATCGCGCAGACGCGCTCGTCTTTCCGGTGAAGAACTGGGAGGGCACATGGTTGCAGACGCTTGTGCACCCGCGCATCGTTGCGGGCTCGCCGACGATCTCCGGAACGGCGCAGGTCGGTCAGACGCTCACCGCGAATGCCGGGACCTGGGGTCCGGCGCCCGTGACACTCGCGTACCAGTGGTTGCGCGACGGCACCGCGATCTCGGGTGCGACGGGGAAGACCTACGTGCCGGCGGCGGCGGATCAGGGCAAGAAGATCTCGGTGCGCGTGACGGGCTCGAAGACCGGGTACCAGACCGTGTCCAAGACTTCGGCGCAGACGGCCGCTGTGGCGGCGAAGCCCGCCGATCCCGGGCCGACGACCTCGTTCTTCGAGGACGTGCCGAAGACGCACCAGTTCTACGTCGAGATCACCTGGATGGGAACGACCGGTCTCTCGACCGGTGTGAAGACCGCGACGGGCAGGGCGTTTCAGCCGGAGGAGGGCGTCTCCCGCGAGGCCATGGCCGCCTTCCTGTACCGCCTCGAGGGCGCGACGGCCAAGGGGCCGAAGACCTCGCCGTTCGTCGATGTGCAGCCGGGCGACCAGT
The DNA here is from genome assembly GCA_047606985.1 of Leucobacter sp. Classification (GTDB taxonomy): domain Bacteria; phylum Actinomycetota; class Actinomycetes; order Actinomycetales; family Microbacteriaceae; genus Leucobacter. The sequence continues at coordinate 2,861 of JASGDX010000211.1, forward strand.
TCTACGACGAGATCGCGTGGATGCGTTCCGAGGGCATCTCGGTGGGCGTGAACACTCCGTCGGGCAAGGCGTATCAGCCGAAGGCCACGGTGTCCCGCAAGGCCATGGCCGCCTTCCTGTACCGTCTGGAGCACTAGGATGCGGAAGCTCGAACAGGTGAGTCTGGAAGGCATGCCCTCGAAGCCGCGTCCGCTGTCGACCGCCCTGCTGTCGCTCGGGATCGTCGCCGGCCTCCTGCTGCAGGGGTCGGCGGCGCAGGCGCTGCCCGCGCCCGTGGCCGCTCAGCAGCAGACCACCGATCCGGCCGCTGCCGACGCGGATCAGGACGCGGCGGACGATGGAACGGCCGAGGCGTCGGGGGAGGCGGACGCCGCAGCCTTCGATGCCGCGACGGACGGGAGCGCCGCCGACGGCGCCGAAACCGACGAGGAGACCACCGGCGCCGACGCGGAGACAACCGAAACCGATGCGGAGGCAACCGAAGCCGACGCGGCCGGAACGGCGGATGCGGAGGACGCGGAGGATCCCGAGACCGTCGATCCCGAGCAGACCGGCGGGGAAGCCTCCGCGGAGTCGGATCCCGAGTCCTCCGATGATGCGCCGCTCTCCGATGAGGATGCGGAATCGAGCGATGCTCTGCTGGCCGCTGCGGCCGCGCTGCCGTCGAGCGGCTTCAAAGCCGGCTACATCATCACCGACACCAAGTTCTACGACGGCACGGGCATGACTGCGGCGCAGATCCAGACGTTCCTCGAGCAGCGGGTGCCGCGCTGCACGATCGGCGACTCCGGCCGCACGGCAGGAACGTCGATCTACGGCTCGACGGTGGCCGAGGACTGCCTGCGCGGTGCCACGTGGACCACCTCCTCCCGCTCCGCCAACGCCTACTGCAAGGCGTACGCCGGCGCCGCCAACGAGAGCGCGGCGAAGATCATCGCGAAGGTGGCGCGGGCCTGCAGCGTCAGCCCGCAGGTGCTTCTGGTGATGCTCGAGAAGGAGCAGAGCCTCGTCAGCGACACCTGGCCGACCGTGCGTCAGTTCGACGTGGCCATGGGATACGCCTGCCCCGACTCCGGCCCCAACAACTCCGCCAACTGCGATACGACCCAGACCGGCTTCATGCAGCAGGTCTACCGCGCCGCCTGGCAGCTGCAGGTGTACAAGGCGCTCAACAACTACAATTACAAGCCGTTCATCACGAACACCATCCAGTGGCACCCCGATACGAGTTGCGGCACTTCGCAGGTCTACATCCAGAACTGGGCGACCGCTGCGCTCTACATCTACACGCCGTACCGGCCCAACCAGGCCGCGCTGAGCGCCGGCTGGGGCACGGGCGACGCCTGCTCGAGTTACGGCAACCGCAACTTCTACCAGTTCTACAAGCTGTGGTTCGGCTCGCCCAACACCTTCTTCCCCGACGTGCTCGAGAACCACAAGTTCTTCACCGAGATCGAGTGGATGGGCAACTCGGGCCTCAGCACGGGCATCCCGCAGGCGAACGGGGGTGCGCCGCTCTACAAGCCCAGCCAGAGCGTCACGCGCGAGGCGATGGCGGCCTTCCTGTACCGCCTCGAGGGCGCTGATTACTCCGCCCCGAAGACGTCGCCGTTCGCCGACGTGCAGCCGGGAGACAAGTTCTACAAGGAGATCACCTGGATGTACGCGCAGGGCTACACCACGGGCAAGTCCCAGCCCTCTGGCAAGCCGATCTTCGACCCGAAGGGGAAGGTGTCGCGCGAGGCCATGGCGGCGTTCATCTACCGCATGAAGCACTGACGGCCGAGGCGGCAAGACCGTCGGCGGGCGGGTGCCGGGTCCGGCGACGAACCCGGGGAGGCGAGGCGGACAGCGGGGTCGCAGATGAGCCCGAAGCGGAAGCGAACCGGGGTTCGCGGCGAGGCCGCAGGCAGGGCGCCTGCGGCGGCTGTGGAAGCTCGGCGAGGACGGCGAATACTCGGATGCGGAGTTATACACTGATGCGATGCAGGTGCCCGGATTCCAAGACGTTCGCAAAGCCTTCGAGATTCTTCTCGGGCCCCGGAACGCCTGGCGCCGGCAGCTGCTCGTGGTGCGCCGGGGCATCGATCGCCTCGCGGAGGGCGAGGCGCCCGGGCCCGCTCTGAACCGATGGCTGGACGGATTGATCTCCACCGCCGCGCAGACCCCCCAGGCGCTGCTGCCGACCTGGCGGCAGCTGCTGCGCGTCGATCGCGCGGGCGACGGGCTCAGGCTCGTGGATCGGGTCTGGAACGACGGGAACGCGTCCCCGGAGGCCGCACTGGCGTGCGCCGAGATCTGGTACGAGAGCGGCAATGTGCGCATGGGCGATCTCGCCGTCGACACGGCGAAGCGGGGTCGGCCCGATTGGCTCGCGATCTACGAGCTCGAAGCGTGGAACCAGCGTAAGCGGGGCAACGCGAGCGTCGCGCTCGAGGCCGCGTATCGCGCGGTCGCGCTGTCGGAGGACGACGCGCAGCGGCGCGGATGGAACCTCTTCCTCGGGGAGCTCGAATTCGAGCGGTGCGATTACGCCGGCGCGGCGCGGCTGTTCCGGGGCGGCTGGCCGGAGGCGCCGTCGAAGGATCTGCGCTACCGCTTCGCGATGGCGCTCGAGCGCTCGGGCGCCGCGGGGGAGGCGGCGGAGCAGTACGCCGCGGCGGCCGGCCGGGCGGCGGGCGCCGTGACCCCGGCGGAGCTGGCGGAGCTGCACTTCCGCCATGAGAACTACGCGGAGACGGTGAGCGTCCTCGACGGCCATGACGGCGGCGCGGCCGCCGAGCTGCTGCGGCTGCGGTCGCAGATGATGCTCGGCGACTTCGGTTCGGTGCTCGGCCGCGTCGAGGCAGGCAGCGAGGATCCCGCGCTGCTCGAGCTGCGCGCACTCGCGCTGGAGCTGTCGGATCGCCGGGAGGAGGCGCACGCCTGCTACACCAGGCTGCTCGGCCTGGGAGATCTCGGGCGCAGGGAGGTGGACATCCGCCGCCGTGCGGCGCGGGCGGCCTACCTGGCGGGGGACCCCGCGGCCTCGGTGGACGCCGAGCTCGGCTGCCCCTCGCACGAGCCCATGCTCGAGCGCATGCAGGACGAGGTGCACCCCGCCTATGCGGAGCTCGTGTCGGAGGTCTCGCGATTCCTGGAGAGCGCCGACCACGAGGGCGCGGTGCCGGTGCTGCGCCGGCTCGCCTACTCCTCGTCGACGCGCATGAACATGCGGGTCGCGTACCGGCTGCTCGCGACGAGTCTCGCCGCCGTGGGCGATATCGCCGCCGCCGCCGAGAGCTTCTACCGGGCCAACCCCTTCCGTCTGCCCCACGCCGAGGAGGCGATGAGCACCTGCGCCGGTCTCAGCCGGGCGGAGTTCTACTCCGAGGCGTGGGAGGTGCTCCCGCTCGACGCCGACGTCGTGGTCTACGAGAGCTTCCACGGGGTGAGCACCGCATGCAATCCGCTCGCCGTCTGCCGGGAGCTGCTCGACAGCGCGCAGCATCGGCACCTGCAGCACGTGTGGGTGCTCGTCGAGGGCGCCGTCCCGCATCCCGAACTCGCCGACCGGCCCAACGTCCACTTCGTCGAGCTCGACTCCTGGGGCTACTACGTGCACCTCGCCTCGGCGGGATACCTGGTGAACAACACCACGTTCCCGCGCCGCTTCGTGCGCCGCGAGGGGCAGCGCTACGTCAATACCTGGCACGGCGTCCCGTGGAAGCATATGGGCAGGGACGTCGCCGACAACCCCTTCGGCTTCGACAACGTCGCGCGCAACCTGCTGCAGGCCACCCACGTCGCGCTGCCGGACGAGCACACGCGGGACGTGCTCGTGCGCACCCAGGACATCGATAACCTGCTGCGGCGGGAGCCGATCGTCGTCGGATCGCCGCGGGTCGATCGCACGCTCGGGATGACGCCGGCGGAGGCCGAGACGGTGCGCCGCGCCCTCGGCATCGCCTCGACCCGGCCGATGGTGCTCTACGCGCCGACCTGGCGCGGCACCCAGGACTCGCTGAAGTTCTCGATCGAGCCGTACCTCGAAGGGCTGGAGGCGATGGCGCGACTCGATGTCGAGGTGGTGGTGCGATTCCACCACTTCCTCGCCGGTCTGATCGACTGGAGCCGGCTGCCGGCGAACGTGCACGTGGCGCCGAAGACCGTCGACACCAACGAACTGCTCGGCGCGGCGGACGTGCTGGTGTCCGACTACTCCAGCCTGATCTTCGACTTCGCGCCACTGCAGCGGCCCATCCTGAAGTACGTCTTCGATCTCGACGATTACCTGGCGGACCGGGGCCTCTACTTCGGCGTGGACGCCGTACCGGGCGAGGACTGCGCGACGGCGCACGAGCTGGAGGAGGCCCTCGCGCGCGCGGTCCGGCCCGACCGGGGGCCGTGCGACTGGTCCGCATCGCCGATCGCCGCGCTCTGGGCGCACGAGGACGGCCGGGCGACGAGCCGCGTCGTCGCCGCGATGTTCGGCCCGCTGGAGCCGCCCGCGGCGCCGGCGGGACCGGGCAACGTGCTCATCGCGCTGTCGGGGCTCCGCCTGAACGGCGTCACGCGATCCCTGCGCAACCTCGTCGCCACCTACCAGGGCGGGCACCGGTTCCAGCTGTTCGTGCCGAAGGTCGTGCTGTCCACGCCGCAGGCGATGGAGCTCGCGGCGGAACTCCACGAGCGCATGTCGTTCAGCCTGTACGGCGGGATCCTGACCGGGACGCGGCAGGAGAGCATCGCCTGGAAGCGTATGCAGGACCTTCGCAGCCCGTTCCCCGGTGCGCTGGAGCGCTGGATCCGCTCGCGCATGCAGCGGGAGCGGCTGCGGTACTTCTCGCACGCGGCATTCAGCGGGGTGATCGACTTCGACGGGTATCGCACGCACCAGGCCGCCATCCTGGGGCTCGGCTTCCCCGACGACGTGCCCTCCACCTACGTCGCGCACAACGAGTTCTGCCGGGAGCTCGAGGTGCGCTTCCCCAGGCTGCGCGAGGTCGGAGCGCTGCTGCACAACTTCACCACCATCGCATCGGTCAGCGACAGTGTGATGCGGCGCAATCGCGACGACCTCGAGCGCGAGTTCGGAGTGGCGCCTGAGCGGCATCTCACGCTGACCAATACGCTCGACATCGAGGGCTTCCTGCGCCAGGCGCAGGCCCCGCTCGAGGAGGACCTGCGCGCCTGGTACGAGCGGCCGGGCGTCCACCTGGTGGTGGCCGCACGGCTCTCGGTCGAGAAGAACCACGAGGCGCTGCTGTCAGCGCTGGCTGAGCTCGGCGAGACCGCCGCCGAGGTGGATCTGCTCCTCCTCGGGGAGGGGCCGCGCGAGCAGGCGCTGCGCGCCCAGGCCCGGGCCGCCGGCATCGACGACCGGGTGATGTTCGCCGGTCAGCGCACCAATCCGTACCCGGCGATCGCGCGCGCCGATGGGCTCATGCTGCCCTCGCTGCACGAGGGCCAGGGACTGGTGCTGCTGGAGGCGATGGTGCTGGGAACGCCGGTCGCGGCGACGAACATCCCCGGCCCGGCCTCGGTACTCGACGGCGGCAGGTATGGGATGCTGGTAGAGCCGGACGTCGAGGGGATCGCCACGGCGCTGCGGGCCTTCGCGGCGCGTTCGATCCCGCCATCCTCATTCGACGTCCACGAGTATCAACGCGAGGCGATGCGGGTCTTCGAGGGCCTTTGCAGCGCGCGTCGGAGGGAAGGTGTGCCGGGATGAGTGAGACGCCGAGCGGGGACGGTCGGGTGATCGAGGTCGAGGCGAGCGGGAAGCGCGTGGTCGTGATCGGCGATGTCAGCGGCCGCGGCCGCTACCATCTCGGCGACGAGGCGATGTCCGAGGTCGCGGTCGACCAGCTGCGCCGGCGCGGCATCGGCGTGACGCTGCTGGCCGGCGATCCCGCGATCTCCAGCGCCTTCTACGGCGTCGACGCCGTGCCGGTGTTCGGCTTCGCCGGATGCCGCGGCGCGGAGAAGCGCGATGCCCGCCTCGCCGAGGTGGTGGAGATGGCCAGCGGAGCGCGCGAGGCCGGGGACGACGTCGCCGCGACGATCGCGGCGATCAAAGCGGCCGATGCCGTGGTGATCGCCGGCGGCGGCAACATGAACGCCACCGGTGAGCATCACATCTACGAGCGTCTCGCGCTCAAGCGCATCGCCGAGGCGCTCGGGATCCCGCTCTTCGTGTCGAGCCAGACCGTCGGTCCGAGCCTGCTGCCCAGGCACCGCGAGCTCGTGCGCGAGATCGCCGGCTACGCGCGGGTGTTCGGGGCGCGGGAGGGGGAGACGGCGGCGCTGATGCGCGAGCTGTGCGGCGATTCGGGACGCGTGGTGCACACCCTCGACGATGCGATCCTGATGGATCCGGGTCCGGCCGATGGGCTCGCCGAGCGGCTCGATCTGCCCGAGCGCTACGTCGTCGGCAGCTTCACCTACCACGCGTTCTCGACGGGGCTCTCCCGCGAGGAGTACTACCGCGAGCTCGCCTCGATCGTCGACGGCATCGCCGCCTCGCAGGATGCTGAGGTGCTGCTGCTGCCGCACATGGGCGTGCTGGGCGAGGAGCCGCAGCAGGGCACCGACAACGACGAGTACGGTCACGACCGCATCGTCTCCTACACCACGAGCGGCCGGGTGCGCTCCCTGCCGCTGCTCTCGGCCCGCGAGACGTTCGCGGTGAGCCTCGGCGCCGAGTTCACCGTCTCCACCAGGTACCACCCGGTGATCTTCGGCGCGGCGCTGGGAGTGCCCGCCGTCGGCATCGTCACCAGCTACTACTCCGCGCAGCGCATGCGCGGCGCGCTCTCCATGTTCGGCATGGAGTCGTTCGCCGTGCCCTACGAGTACTGGAACGCGCCGTTCGGCCCCCGTCTGCTCGAGGCGCTGCGCAGCGACCGTGCGCGCTTTGCCGACCACTCGCGCGCCGTGGGGCTGCGGCAGCGCGAGTACCAGTCCCGCTGGTGGGACGGCATCGCCGCGGCAATCACGAGGGACGGCGAGCTCTTCGAGACCGACGCGACGGCGCCCGCCTCGTGCGAGTGGACCGATGAACGCGACGCCGGACTTCTCGCCGTGGCGCGAACCGCCCAGGAGGGCACCAACATGTACCGCGCGAACAATCTGGTCACGGTCAGGCGCCAGGACTCCCGGCTGGCCGCGCTCGAGCAGCAGCTGCGCGACGCGCGCTCCGATGCCGATCGCGCGCGCCGGGAGCTGGCCGAGGCGCTGGAGAGCATCGCGGAACTGCGTCATCGGATGCGGCCGCCGGGCGCCGAGCTGCGCGACCGCGTTCGCCACCGGATGCGCCGGCTGCGAGGCGGGCGGGACTGAGACCGAGGCGCGCCCGACCGTCGTCTCCTCGAGTCCCGGTGACGACGGCGTCAGCGGCTTCCAGGAGAGAAACGAAGTAGACTTCAGGTTTGTGACGTATGAAGCAGCGCTCTCCGATCCGGGGTTCTCGATCCCGGGGAGGAGCAAGGGACTCTGGGACGTCTTCCGGCATCGCTACCTGCTGTCGCTGCTGCTGAAGAAGAGCATCACCACGCGGTACTACGGCTCGGTGCTGGGCTGGGCCTGGTCGTATGTGCGACCGCTCGCCCAGTTCCTGATGTACTACCTCGTGGTCGGCCAGGTGCTCGGGGCGCATCGGGACATGAAGTACTTCGCGATCTACCTGTTCTGCGGGATCATCGCGGTCAACCTCTTCAGCGAGGCTCTCCGCAATGCCACGAACGCCATCACGGACAACGCTTCGCTCGTGAAGAAGATCTATCTCCCGCGGGAGCTCTTCCCCGTCGCGGCGGTCGGAGCCGCCGTGATCCACTTCCTGCCGCAGGCCGCGGTGCTGCTGGTGATCTGCCTGCTGCTGGGCTGGACGATCACGTGGATGCAAGCGCTGGCATTCCTCGTGGCGCTGGTGATCGTGCTGATGTTCGCCCTGGGCCTGGGCATGTTCTTCGGCGGGATCAACGTGGCGTATCGCGATGCCAAGAACGTCGTCGATCTGATCCTCATGTTCGCGACCTGGGTGTCGCCCGTGCTCTACTCGTGGAAGATGATCTACGATCTGGTGCCCGGCTGGCTGTTCCAGCTGTACATGGTGAATCCGATGACCACCGCGGTCGAACTCTTCCATGATGTCTTCTGGCTGCCGCTCGAACCGGACGCCCTGCGGCCGGAGCAGCTGTGGCTCAATGCCGGAATCGGCCTGATCTTCGCTCTCGTCACGCTGCTCATCGGCCAGCTGACCTTCCGGAAGATGGAGGGGACTTTTGCCCAGCACCTCTGAACCCGAGATCGCCCGGGTTTCCGATGCGTCTCAGCCGCCGGTGATCGTCATCCACGATGTGCGCAAGACCTTTCGCATCAAGCACACGAACTCCTTCAAAGAGCTCTTCGTCGCCGCGCTGCAGCGCAAGGAGCTCAGTTCGAAGTTCAACGCGGTCGACGGCGTCAGCTTCGACGTGCCCAGGGGCCAGTCGGTCGCGTTGCTCGGCCGGAACGGCTCGGGCAAGTCGACCATGCTCAAGATGCTCTCCGGCGTGCTGCGGCCCGACGCCGGGTGGATCCGCACGAAGGGCCGGGTTGCGGGGCTGCTGGAGGTGGGCGCGGGATTCAACCCGAACCTCACTGGACGGGACAACGTATACCTGAACGCCGCTATCCTCGGCATGAGCAAGGAGGAGACCGACGCGCGCTTCGACGATATCCTGGAGTTCTCGGAGATCGGCGAATTCATCGACACCGAGGTGAAGCACTACTCCTCTGGCATGTACTCCCGCCTGGGATTCTCGGTCGCCGTGCACACGGAGCTGGACATCCTGCTCGTCGACGAGATCCTCTCGGTCGGCGATGCGGCGTTCCGCGAGAAGTGCGCGGAGCGCATGCAGCAGCTGCGGGCGGCGGGGAAGACGATGTTCGTCGTGAGCCATAGCGCCGCACAGGTGAAGCAGCTCTGCGATCGCGGTGTGGTGCTGCAGCGCGGCAAGGTCGTCTTCGACGGTCCCATCGACGAGGCTGTCGCATTCATCAACCCGAAGTCGGGCAAGCTGCAGAAGAGCTCGGTGGGCTACGTCGTCAAGGGCCCGATCAAGAACGTGTACGAGCGCTCCCGTACCAGATTCGGGCGCCCCATCCACGACGAGCTCCGGATCGAGGAGAACGGCGGGGGGGTCTACCAGCGGTTCGAGAACGGGATCATCACGTATTCCGACGAGCTGGGCAAAGCCTTCGGCATCCTCCGGGGAGCGTTCCTCGATGCGTACCTCGACCACGACGCCGCGATGGGGGAGTGGGGATTCATCGCGGGCAACCCGAAGGGGCGCGCGGTCGAGGGCAACCGGCTGCTCGAGTTCCAGCACGGCCGAGCGGAGTTCGACCCCGATGACGGCGTGCGTTTCATCGCGCGCTGAGCCATCATGATACGGCGCTGCGGCGGGCGATGAGGGCGAGGCGAGGGCCCCGCCCGGCCCCGCCCGGATGGCGTCCCTCTATCCGAACGCGCGGTCGTAGCGCTGCAGGAAGGCCGCGAGCGCCTCGCGCTTGGTGCTGCCGTGCGAGTCGTAGTACGTCCTGAGTTAGGTCAATTTAGTGCTTATCGCGGATGGCGGTGATCGCGTTGGCGAGGGGTTCGGGGATGGGGTCGGCGGCGGTAATCTCGTGTCCGTTC